>JAPHSC010000160.1 GCA_026193125.1 Gammaproteobacteria bacterium | reverse complement strand
TGGCTGTCGCTGTCGATTTCGAGTGCATAGGCATCCAGTGTGCCGGTGATACGCGCCTTGCCGGCCGAGCGCAGACGCATCTGGTCTGCACCTATCTGCAGATCAAGATCATTCCAGGTTACATCCAGTTCGGAGTCCTGGTCTGTGGACAGTGCAAGCCTGCCAGCAGCCCGCACATTCCCCGCAAACCCCTGGCCATGAATATCCAGATTGAGCAATTGAAGTTGATCGTCATCGAGCACAGATTGGAGCGCGATTTCCAGGGTGGGCAAATCAGCCCATTGCAGCGTGCCGTCTGCGTTTATCTTCCGGTCATTGACAGAAAAGGGGCTGTGCAATGTGAGAGGTTGATCTGGCCAGCCCTGGCGCAGGCTGCCGAGGCTTATCTCGTCGGCATCTATTCTGCCATCGAGAGAAAGTATTTTTTGGCCGAGGTCTGCGCTCAATTCAAGGCTGATTGCTGCGGGTTGTAGCAGGGTACTCTTGCTTTCCGGTCTGGCCAACACACCCTGAAGCTGTGACCTGCCTACGAGCTCTTCGGTCTGTTCACCCAGCACAGTGCCGGGAATGCGCCAAGCGAACTCGCCACTCAGCGCGTAAGGAGCTTTTCCGCCAATTCGCAGCGTGGATTCGGACAACGCCAGGTCATTACGCTCCAGGCTGATGACACCGATTTCCAGCCCCCCGGAATCCCAGCTTGCGGACCCCCGAAAATGTTCCAGCCAACGCTGGCTTTGCCCCTCGCTGATGAATGACAAGCCATCCAGCTGGATTTGTTTCAGGTCCAGGCTCACCGGCAAGCTGGGCAGGGCGATGTCGAAGACGCTGTCACTGGCAGGCGGAGTTGCATCAGGCTGGGGCAAGCTGCTGACAACCAGCTCTGCTGCGTTCAGGTATTTGAGGTTGACGCGGCCTCTCAGGAGATCGCCTACCCACCAATCGACATCCAGTGTCTCGGCCTGTATGGACAGGTTGCCGACTACAAGTTTCAAACCGCGGACCTGGATAGGGCCGGCAAGCCCGCCTTCCAGTGACTCCGTCGTGAGAGTGATTGCCAGTCTTCGCGAGGCAAATTCCGTCCCCCAGCGCAGGGCGGTAGAACTGTGCAAGGCCCAGGTCAGCGCCAATCCCGTGATCAGCAGCAATAGCAGGCCGAGTGGTGGGAGGCGCCTCATATATCCGGACCAACTGAAATATGCAGGCGTGGAGCCCGGTCTGAGTCAGAGATGCTTTTCGCAACGTCGATTCGAATCATGCCTACGGGGGAGCTCCAGCGCAGCCCGATACCAATGCTGGTCTCCAGCGAATCCGCCGCGGAATTAAAGGCATTGCCGGTGTCGCTGAATACAGCTACGCCCCAGGGCCCTCTGACGGTGTGGGCATATTCGGCACTTCCCACCAGAAGATGCTTGCCACCCAGGGCGAGACCATCCGCACTCGGCGGGCTGATGCTGTTGAAGGCATAGCCACGTATGCTGTTGTCGCCGCCGGTAAAAAAGCGTCTGGATACCGGAAGCAGGTCGAAGTCATCGACCCAGGTTGTCCCAACCTGGCCACGCAACAGGAGCCTGCCACGGGTACTCATTGGTATTACCGTCTTGGCCAGCAGGGTAGCCTGAACGTAACTGGTCTCCAGGCCCACGGCGGTACTGGAAGCCTGCACTTCTCCAACTATTTGAAAACCACCAAGCACACGAACCATCGTGTCAGACCATTTGCGCGTAATCCCCACGGAGGGCACCCAGTATTGGTCATGCCTGGTTTCGGGTCCCAGCGTCGAGGTTTCGTCTATATAGATCAACGCTGTCTTGCGCTGCCAGTCGCCGGGTACCCGGACCACTGCACCACTGCCGTATAGTCGATGACTGTTGGCGTCGCCCAGTTCCTCGTCTACCGTGCCGGCGCTCAGGACCAGGCGTTCCAGTGCGGGGTTCCCGATAGGGATGATATAGGCAGAGTTGAAGTTCCACTTGATTGGCGAGTAGCGGGCGTCCAGGGCAAGGTTGTGGCCGGCGCTGTTGAGTCGCCGCAGGGTCCAGCTACCACTCACCCGGTAGCCCGTGTCGGTGCCATAGCCAAACCCCAGTCCATAGCGGTGGCGCTTGCCTTTTTCAGCAGTGATATATACCGGGACCACCCCATCCACAGCATCTTCTCGATCGGCCTGCAAGTCCACGGTGCTGAAGAAGTCCGTCGCGTAAAGAGTCTGCTTGGCGATCAACAGGCGGGCGGTAGAAAAGGGATCTCCTTCCTGAATATTTACGTATCGGGCCAACAGTTCATCCTTGATCACGTCCTGCTCGATGATCAGCGGACCGAAAAGAAATCGCTCTGTGGTTTGCAGGATCAGCCTGACGTCGGCGGTATGACTCCGGGGATCGACCACTAGCTCGCTGAACTCGAACTCTGCGTCCAGGTAGCCCAGGTCTGCCGCGGCCCGACGCAGCCTGGTCTTGGTCCTTTCGTACTGGCTGTGCAATGCACGCTGGCCGGTATGCATGGAAGGATCGGCGAGAATGTCCTGGAACTCTTTCTCCTCACTCCCTGCACCCAGTACCTGGATATCCAGCGTATGCCACAAAGTGGGTTCGCCTGGATCGACGCTCACCTGCACTCGCCAGTTTTCGCCATCCGGCTGGAAGTCACTGCTGATGACCGGGGCGTAATAGCCGAAAGGTTCCAGGGCTGCGCGTATATCCTTTTCAATACGAAGGCCAAGCTTTTGCACGCGTGCCGGCGTTGCATCGGTGTTGAGTTGGTACGCACCGGCCACCAGGTAGGCCATCACATTTTCTGCTTCCTGCTTGCCGACACCCGTCACCGAAAACGTCATGTCGGCATTGGCCGTGGAACACAGGGCCAGGGTGAGGAGGGCGATGAGGCGTAGGTGGTTCATGGGCCTGGATCAGGCGCCTTCAGGAGGCGGGGAAATTCTTGATCGCAACCTCTGGCAGGCTGCCGGCAGGAGAGATGCCGAGTATTCGGCAATAGAATGCCAGTTCACTTTGCAGGCTGTCGGCAATGGTCCGGGCTTTGCGAAAGCCGTGGCCTTCTCCTTCAAAAGCCAGGTAGGCAACGGGGACACCGTTTTTTTCCAGCAAGCTGAACATATTTTCTGACTGCGCTGGAGGAACGACCTTGTCGTCCAGGCCCTGGAACATGATCAGTGGCATATGAATGCTTTCCACATGTCGAGCGGGTGAGCGCTGCTGGCAGAGCCAATCAAGGTTTCCGTCTCCGAGCAGGCTACGATCGTAGTGTGACTCAAACTTGTGCGTGTCCCCAAACAAACTCTCCAGATCACCGATACCATAATAACTTGCGCCGGCGCTAAATTGTTCATGAAAGGCGGCTGCGCAGAGTACCAGATAGCCACCGGCACTGCTGCCGCGGATCAGGAGGCGGTCTGGATCAGCCAGGCCCTGCTGACACAAGAAGCGACTGCCGTTCACACAGTCTTCCACGTCGGCCACTCCCCACTTGCCGTATAAGGCTCGGCGATAGTGCCGCCCGTAGCCGGTGCTGCCACGATAGTCCACATCCAATACGGCGAATCCCCTGCTGGTCCAGAATTGTATACGCAGGTCCAATACCGGTGAGGCGCTGGCCGTTGGTCCACCATGACACATGACGATCAGCGGAGGGGCATGCTGGTCCGGTCCCCGGGTAATGGGATTACAGGGTGGGTAGTAATAGCCACGGCTCGAATCGCTTTCTCCACTCGGAAATTCCAGGTACGTGCCCTTTGCAATCCACTCACTTTCCAGTTCCACGGACAGGCTGCGTTTAATCGGTTCAAGCGTACCTGTCGCGGCATTGCCCGCATAAAGAGTGAGCGCCTGGTCTGCCGAGCCACCAAGCACCAGCAACTTGCCGTCTTCGATGGCCAGGTGTTCGATGCTGCTGCACGGCAACTCCAGAGCCTCGGTTTGTCCGCTGTCGAGGTCGATGCGAAGGGCTTGAGCCAGACCGGGCCCGCGAAAACTGGCTATTGCCGTCACCTGATCAAGCAATCCATAGGTGCTCATTCCGAAGACCCACTGGGGCAGGCCCATTTCGGCCTTTTCACGGGTGACCTGCCGGCATGCGTGTCCATCCCAGCAAAATAGATTCCACCATCCGTCCGCGTCAGAGACAAAAAACAGGCGACCATCGGCGCCCCACAGGGGTTGAAAAATGGACTCCTCGCTTGAGCCGGCCAGTCGCCTGGGGTTTCTTGGTTCCCCTTCCGGGGATAACTCGGCCAGCCACAGCTCGCTTCCATCCCATGGCATCTGGGGATGATTCCAGGAAAGCCAGGCCAGCTGATTGCCGGTGGGACTCAAACGGGGGTTGCTGTAGAAGTCCGCGCCCTGGACCAATTCCGTGTGTTGCCCCGTTCGCAGGTCTACCGCCCCCAGGGTGTTGCGGGGTTCCTCCGCATTCTCCAAATGATCCTCGCACACGGTGAGCAGGCGTCCGCGCAGCTGGTCATATTGCATGTCAGCGTAGCGACGGCTGGATTTCTCCGTCAGGGGTGTTGGCCCGGCCGGGCCGGTTTCATATATGCGTTGATCCGCGAAATTGATGAACCAGCAGCGGCCTGCCGCGGCAAGCCAGGGAGCCCCGCCATATTCATGTACCCGGCTCCTGACATTAAATGGCTGGGGAGTTAAATCAAGTTCCTGTCCCATCCGGTCGCGACAGATCAACACGGAGCGCCCCTGCTCCTTCGAGCGCCCCTCAATCCAGTACAAGCTGCCCTGGTCTGCGGCTGGCGACGAGAGTCTGATACTGCCCGCAGTAATCAGCTCTGTGCTGACCAGAGATTCCCAGCTGCCGTAGGGACGAATTTGATGGTTCTCGCTCATACCCCGCCGTGCTCGTGTGATGTTGGCGCAAAGCTAAACTCGCGAGTGGTGGTGGCCTCGCCGTCCGTTCCGAAACTTCTTTCGATAAAGCTGAATTCGCCGTGCCGATCCATGCGAATCAGGCTGGTGCAGCGGGTGCCGTATTCTTCGCTCACTATGAACGCGGGCGAAAGCATGCGCTCCCATGCGCGACCGATTCCCGTGTCGGGCAGATCCTCGTCAGCAGCCGGTTCGCGGTGACGCATCAGTCCCAACAGGGCTTCGCTGTCCCAGGCCATCTGTAACTGGTTCTTAAGAGCCTGCTTCACGCGGGTGACCTTCGGCCAGGGGGTATCCAGGAAATGATTGCTCAGTGCGTACAGGCCCGGCTCCAGGGATCGCCTGTGTATTCCACGATTCGAAAAATAGCCCAGTGTGTCGCCATCGCAAAAAATCAGGTTGAAGCCGGCATAGTCCTCGGCCTGTTCATGCAGGGCGTTCCAGTGGGCGTCGCTGTCCATCCCCCGCAAAAAGCGCGTAACCAGCTCGCCGCGTGAGCGCATTGCCGGCTCGCTGCCGCCCTCGCGAAAATTTGTCACCACAGCAAAACGGCCTTGTTCGCTCAGCCCGAGCCAGGTGCCGCCGGCCTGCAGGTCTTTGCCCGCCAGAATCCCAGGCGGTGTCTCCCACCAGTGAGCGGGGGCGGAAGGGCGCCGATGGAATTCATCGCGATTGCCAATGAAAACCAGTGGTGCTTCGTGCAGGGTACGCCAGGCAAAAGTAATCAGGCACATGGGAGGGATAGCTGCGTTGCATGGGATGGAGCTCAAGCATACCGCCAAGAGGCTTCAATCGCACCGGCAGGGGTCGAGTTACCAGGTGTGTAGCTCGGTCAGACGGGGTCCGGGTCTGGCATCGTGCCAGTCCTGGATCAGGCGATAGGAAATCGACAAGGAGCGCGGCAGCTTGATGATTCCCGAGGTCAGCTCCTCCCGGGTGAACCAGCGTGCGTCCTCCAGTTCGTCGTCAATCAGCCGGATTTCGCTTGAACTGGCGGTGGCACTAAAACCCAGCATCAGGGACGAGGGAAAGGGCCACGGCTGGGATGAGTGATAGCGCGGGGAATGCACACGCACGCCGGTTTCCTCGTATACCTCCCTGATTACCGCATCCTCCAGGGCCTCCCCTGGCTCAACGAAGCCGGCAATCGTGGAGTAGCGTTGTGCGGGCCAGGTTGCCTGACGTCCAAGCAGGCAGCGGTCCCCGTCTTCCACCAGCACGATGATGGCCGGATCCAGACGGGGAAACTGGTGTTTCCCGCAATCCGGGTTGGAGCAGGCCAGCATGTGACCACCGAGCTCGAAACCCACTGGCTCACCGCAGCGACTGCAATAGGGATGGCGCTGCTGCCAAAGCAACACGCCTTTCGCGTAGGCCAGCACTGCCGAGGTATTTGAATCCAGCGACTTGGCGAGACTGTACAAATCCATGAACTCGCCATGGCTGGCAAGTTTACCCATCTCGGTATCCAGCGCTTCAAAGGCAAAGATGGCGCGGTCTTCCCACAGCCCCAAAAATGTCAGGCGCTCGGTCGTAACCCCGATGGACCTGGCCTGCTTACTGTCAAGCATGCACGGCTGTGGCGCTGTTGCGTTGCTCGCCAGGGCCCTGCCTTCGGACAGGGGTAAAAACCGGGCATCTTCATGCCGCAGCGCCTGGGACAGCCATCGGGCGTCCTTGCGCAGGTGTGAGGCGCGATCGACCGGCGCCGCGGAAAATGAATTGGCTGCCGGAATCCTCGGGATCGTCAGTTTGTCAGTCAACGGGCAGCTCCCTGCTGGCAACGACTATCCCGTCCTCATCTGCATAGATCCAGTCCCCGGAACTGATGGATATTCCGGCGAATTGCAGGGGCAACTCCCGTTCCCCGGCGCCGCGTTTCTCACTCTTGCGCGGGCAGGTACCCAATGCGTAGATTCCCATCGGCATGTCGCCGATTATCCTGCTGTCGCGAATCGGGCCATTGATGATCGCTCCGGCCCAGCCGTTGTCGATGGCCAGCGTCGCCAGCATGTCTCCGACCAGGGCGCAGCGCAGTGAGCCGCCGCCGTCCACCACCAGGACTCTGCCCTTGCCCGGGCTTTCGAAGGCCTGGCGCACCAGGGAATTGTCCTCGAACACCTTCAGGGTGGCGGCAGGTCCGGCGAAAGAGGTTTTCCCGCCGAAACGCTGGAACAGCGGTTCGGCTACCTGAAGTTCAGAGATGAACCGATCGCAAAGATCGGCGGTAGACCACACCATGATTTTGACACTCCCGACCCAAACACTACTGTTTTTGAGGGTACCTTTTGCCGATGTCGTATGCCAAGGCTATTCGGGTCGATGCCCCTTATTGAAGAGACCGCAGGCAGCAAGCGGGGCAAATTGGCTCCTGCAAGCCCAGGGTGTCGGCAAGAAAAGCAACCTCGCAACGGCGGCAGGTGCTCATGCCCACAACATGGCCACGACACAGCGCGTCTACCAGGTTCCATGCCCGCTCGAAGCTCAAGGCAGGTGGGTTATGCAGGGTCAGGTAGGCATCGTAGGCGTTACAAAAGCGCTGGCCATATTCCGTACTGTTGCTCCCCATTCTTGCCGTCACTCGATTGTTTCGCTTTACCTGCACCAGACCCGCTGCCAGGCAAACCCGGATAAAGGTCGTAGATTCAAGCTGGGTCGTGACGGTGCGCGTGAAGTATTCTGGCTGACGCGGCGTTTTGCCTCTGTGCCGGCTTATAGGGATGCCCTCCTGGCGGAAATAGACATTGTAGAGCTTGCGAATTCTGTCCTCGCTGAGTCCGGTGCAGGAGCGAATCAGGTAGGTTCTGGCCTCGTGTCCAATCATGCGGATTGCCAGGTCGGTTCGGGACTGTTCCCGAGTGTAACGATCAAGGATGGCGGCCATATTCCCTCTCCGAAGGTGCTGAGTTATCTCTTTGCGGAATAAGTACTTTATCAGATAACGAATTAACTAAAAACCATATTTGGGGAAAAAAGCCCATAAATAGCTTTTACTATATCTTTAAAAGGTCTTTAATAAGTCATTCTTGTTCTATTTATTAAGAGACCCGTATGGAAAAGGAAATTCTGGATGCTCGAGCATTCAAAGAAGTTCGGCGTATGAACGCAGCGTTCATGGGCCTGCTTTACCACTGTCACGGTACACCGATGGCCAGTCGCCTGGACGGCAGATCCGGTTTGCTGGGGTTGATCGTGGCCCTGAGCCCCCTGGAGGCGCAGATCTTGTGCACGGCCCGTGCCGCATTGTTTTCACTGCAGTTGGAGAAGCCTGAAGAGATTGCCCAAGGAGTTGCGGAGGAGGCCCGAGCCGAGGAAACCACAGAGAGTGATCGATTGGTTCGGGAGTTTGGCCTGGTAGCCTCCGGTTTTGCCTGGCACTTGAGTCGAACCAGTCCACTGGCGGCGTCTCTGCTTATGGGCTGGTCGCGTGAGCGGGCCAGGGAGTTTTCCGCGCTGACCCTGGCAGATGTTGTGCGCGCAACCCTGGCTTGCTCACCGGCAGTGCGGCTGCGGATGTGCGAGCACCCCCGGTTCTGGCATGACCTTATTCGCAGCGCACGACACAAGGATGGCAGGGGATGGGAAGTGGCCCGAACCTGGAGCGCCCAGTTCGTAAATCAGGGTCATTAGCCTTCCGGATACATTCCGCGTCACCTAACGGTTATGGAAGTGCATGCCCGCTGCTACACTCACGTCTTTTGTAGCGCTCGAAAGCGAGGCACGATGAAAGCCCTTTCACTGGCAGGTTTGGAAAAAGTCTACTCCAATGGCGTCCGTGCGCTTGATGGCATTGACCTTGAGGTGGACGAGGGCGATTTCTTTGCGCTTCTCGGTCCCAACGGAGCGGGAAAGACCACCGCCATCGGCATCATAACCTCCCTGGTGAACAAGACTGCCGGGCGTGTGGAAATCTTCGGTCATGACATCGACCGGCAACTGGAAATCGCCAAGTCCATGATCGGTGTGGTCCCCCAGGAGATCAATTTCAACCAGTTTGAAAAGGTCTTTAATATCGTTGTGAACCAGGCGGGGTACTACGGTATTCCGCGTGCCGAGGCGTGCCGGCGTGCCGAGAAATATCTGCGGCAACTGGAGCTTTGGGAAAAACGCGACCAGATATCCCGGAGTCTCTCGGGCGGCATGAAACGCCGCCTCATGATCGCCCGGGCCCTGGTGCATGAGCCCCGTCTGCTGATCCTGGATGAGCCCACCGCAGGAGTGGACATTGAAATTCGTCGCTCCATGTGGGACTTCGTGCGCGGCATTAACGAGGCAGGCACCACAATTATATTGACCACCCATTACCTGGAAGAGGCCGAAAACCTGTGTCGCAACATTGCCATCATCGACCAGGGGAAAATTATCGAACACAACCGCATGGATCGTTTGCTGCGCAAGCTGCACAAGGAATTCGTGTTGCTGAACCTGCAGTCGCCGTTGGCCAGTGCACCGAAGCTTGAAGGCTACCTGTGCAAGTTGGTGGATGAAGAAACCCTGGAGGTGGAGATCACTGACCAGCGGGGCATCAGCGGCTTGTTCGAGCAGCTCAGTGGCCTGGGCATTCGGGTGCAAAGTATGCGCAACAAGAGTAATCGCCTGGAAGAGTTGTTCATGGGCCTGGTGGAAAATCGCGCCGGACGGCAGCTGGCAGCGGCGGGAGGCAAGCCATGAGACTCCGCGAAAACTGGATCGGTTTTCAAACCATCGTTTTGAAGGAGTTATCCCGGATCATTCGAATCTGGATGCAGACCTTGCTGCCGCCGGTCATTACGATGACCTTGTATTTCATTATTTTTGGCAACCTGATTGGTCGGCGTATCGGCCTCATGGATGGCTTTGACTACATGCAATACATCGCCCCGGGATTGATCATGATGTCAGTGATCACCAACTCCTATGGCAATGTGGTCTCGTCTTTTTTCGGCGCCAAGTTTGGCAAGTACCTGGAGGAAATGCTGGTATCGCCCTTGCCAAACTGGCTGATCATCGTCGGGCACATGGCTGGCGGTATGGCCCGGGGCCTGATGGTGGGTATCGCGGTCACGATCATTGCGCTGTTTTTCACGGACCTGCATATGTACAGCCTTCCGGTGACGCTCAGCGTTGCACTACTGACCTCGGCCGTGTTTTCCCTGGCGGGCATGATTAATGCAATTTTTGCCAAGAAGTTTGATGACATCGCCATTGTGCCAACCTTCATCCTGACCCCGTTGACCTACCTGGGTGGTGTGTTCTATTCGATCAATATGCTGCCGGAATTCTGGCAGGGCGTGTCGCGGGCAAATCCGATCCTGTACATGGTGAATGCATTCCGCCACGGAATCCTGGGCGTGTCTGACATTGGCCTGGGAACTGCCTACGCGATCATCCTGGTCTTCCTGGTGGTGTTGTTCACCACGGCCCTGATGCTGATGCGCAAGGGTGTGGGTATACGGGAATAGGAGGAAGTAACAGCATGTGCGGGCGCTATGCGTTTTATTCTCCGGCCGAAGCGGTTATCCGTTTGTTTGATACGTCGCTTACGACACCGATAGAAGCCCGCTATAATATTGCCCCCACCCAGTTCGTACCTGTGATTCGTGAGTCGACCCGGGCCAGCCGGCAGTTGGTCATGCTTTACTGGGGCCTGGTGCCCGCGTGGGCCAAGGAAAAGGCCATAGGTAATCGCATGATCAATGCCCGCTCCGAGACTCTGGCGGAAAAGCCCTCCTTCCGTCGAGCATTTAGTCAGCGACGCTGCCTGGTACTGGCCAGCGGCTTTTATGAGTGGCGCCGTGAGGACCAGGGCAAGCGACCCTATTTCATCAGCCGTCTGGATGGGGAACCATTCGCCATGGCGGGCTTGTGGGAAAGCTGGAGCAAGGGCGGCGACGTACTCGACTCGTGCACTATCGTCACCACCGCCGCCAATGAATTCATGCGGCCGCTACATCACCGAATGCCGGCCATTCTGCCGCCAGCCCTGTGTGGACCCTGGCTGGACGTGACCGGGGTAGATACACGCGAGGCGGAGAAACTGCTGCAATCACTTGAGGGGGGTGAGTTACAGGCCTGGCCCGTGAGTACCCGGGTGAACAATCCGGCCAATCAAGGCCCGGGACTGGTCGAACCGGAGGGCACTATCGGCTCACCGGGACTGGCCTGATAACCACTCTGGAGCGCCACCACCAGCGTACCGGGTCCGCCGTGTACACCCAGCGCCGTGCCCAGCTGGGTAATCTGGATGTCCTGGATACTCGGCAAGGCCCCGCGCAATAGCTGCGCCACAGCCTGGGCCTGATCAGGGCACTGGCCCTGGGCAATCAGCACACGGTAGGTGCAAGCTGGATTCTGGCGGCGTTGGATAAAGCGTACAAATTTCTCCAGGCGCTTCTTGCGCCCAAAAAACATTCCGCCCACATCGATAGTCCCGCCTTCACCCAGCTCCAGTACCGGGGTCGCCCTGAGCAGGTCTGCTATACGCTTTTTCGAGGCGGCAACTCTTCCGCCCTTGACCGCGTATTCCAGATTGCCCAACAGCGCATAGGTTCGGGTGAGAGGGATTATCCTCCTTATGCCGGCTATCACTTCCGCGGAGCTGGCGCCTGAGGCAGCCAACTCGGCTGCATACATGACTACCAGTCCCTGCCCGGCGGATGCGTTCATGGAATCCATCGGCGTTACCTTGTCCGGTTTACGCACACGAGTGCCGGCCGACTGGGCTGCCTGAAAAGTGCCGCTGGCCTTGCCGGTGACATGCAGGGACACGACGTGTTCATGGTGGCCGGCGAGGAATTCGAACATTCGCCGCAGATCGCCCGGGGCGGGTTGCGAGGTTTGAGGATGTACGGGGTTGGTAAGTAACTCCTGGTAAAACTCCTCGGGACTCAGAGACACCTTGTCGAGAAAACTGCGTTCACCAAAATGCAGGCGTACCGGTATCACGTGGACCCCAAGGTTTTCCAGCACTTCATCCGGCAGATCTGCGGCAGAATCCGTTGCCACTGCAACGCGTCGACCCCGCTGGGTCGCGCTGCGCTGCTGTTGCAGCATGTCATCCGCCTTGGCGCCCTGGACTTCGCCATGCTGTGAGGCCAGTTCAAAGACCTGCCCGGGGTTGTCCACGTGAATGTGAACACGGATCCGCTTGCGCAAACCGGCTATCACCAGGCTGCTGCCAATGCCGGCGAAACACTCGCGTATCTTCCGCCTGTCCAGGTTTTCGCCAACGATCACGCACTCGGTGCAATAACGGTGGGTAAGGTCTATCGTTTCGCTGGTAGCGAATTCAGTATCTTCCGCTGGCAGCTGGAGCCCGGCCGAATCCTGGAGGTCACCCGGCGTGCCGGTTTTTACAAATTCGGTAATACCCTCCAGCAGGTCCACAAAGCCCTTGGCGCCTGCATCCACCACGCCCGCCTTGCGCAGTGCTTCCAGTTGATTGGTGGTATTAGCCAGGGCAACCTTTGCCCTGGCCAGGCCCTTTTCAAGGACCCGGGCAAAGTCCAGGTCGCCAGCACCGGCCTGTCGGCTGATCTCGACTGCGAACACGTCGATCACGGTAATGATAGTACCTTCCCGCGGTTCGCCCATGGCCTCTCTCGCGTAGTCGGCGCCGCGCTGCACAGCCTCGCAAAAGTTGTTTATGCACCAGCGGCCAGCACCGGCTGCACCGTCTGCCAAACCGAGGAAAAACTGGGCCAGTATTGCACCGGAATTTCCCCTCGCCCCGTCCAGGGCCGAGTCCGCCACCACTTCAATGGTAGGTCCGAGATCGCGATCCTTGTGCCTGGCCAATGCCTCAAGCACCGAACGCAGTGTAAGGACCAGGTTTGTACCGGTGTCGCCGTCGGGAACCGGAAACACATTGATCTTGTTCAGGTATTCGGCGTCATTAAGAACCTGCGCGATCCCCGCTTTCAAGGCGCGGCTCAGTCGCGTTCCATCAAGGTAAAGTACACCGGTGACGGCAGGGCCTGTTTCTATCGCCATATCAGCTTCGGGGAAGGAGGAAGCGTTCGCCCTGGTATTGCAGGATTACGCCGTCATTCGTGATCGCTTCTATCCGCGGACCTTCTTTCAGGATCTGGCCTTCCTGGTACTTGGAGAGATTTATGAACACGAATCGGTCTTCCTTGCGCGCCGCGTAAACGTGCAAATCCAGGCTGAGGGATTGCAGCTGCATCATTTTGCCTTCGCCCAGTAATTCGTTAAGGCTGGGGACTCTTGCCGAGGGCTCTTCCTGCTCCTCGTTGACCACTGGTGTCGATCTCTCGGTTGCAGTTGCAGTTGCAGTTGCTGTTGCGGCTTCGGACTCGATGTTCGGGGGTTCGGCAAGACCCGGGTCCATCTTGCCGCCGTTTTCCGACCTGGCCTCTTGAGCCAGTGGCCGTACAGTGGCTGCGACAGGCTGCTCGCGTGCGTCTGGCACCGGGGCGCTGACTGGCTTGCGGGCAACAGGTCTTGCCGGCACCGGATCAGGGGTCATTTGCATGGGCGACTCGGCAAGCTGCCGCGGGGCGGGTTGGGCAATCTCTTCCTGCGTGGGCTGCTTCCAGGTCATCAACGCGACCAGAACTGCCAGGTTGATCAGTAACAGTGCGGAAAGCACCAGCACCCAGCGGGGGATGCCATCCCGCCTGCGACCGGTAGGGGCGTACGCCAGATTTGGGCCGGTCGCACCCAGGCGCTCGTCTTCGGATTTTTTCAGGGCATCGAGTATAAAAGACATGCTGCTACTGCCCGCTGGTCAGTCTGGGCGCAGCATTGTCGCTGCTTTCCAGGTTCAGGACAATCTGGGTTCGCGCACCCACGATGGCATCGGGTTCGAGTCTGTGTTGCTTTTGGAATTCACGCACCCGGGTAGCCAGGTTCTCGTCAAATACCATCGGATCGTCGGGCGTGTCAGCCTTACCATCAATTTGACCCAGGGCGGCTCTCAGGGCGGGCACCGTGGCGCCTCTGTAGCCGGGGGCCATGTCTGGCGCCCCCACCGACAGCGGCTGCCACAGCAAAAGAAAATCACCGTCCCAGTAGGCCGACAAATCCACCAGGCTCACTTCCCTGGCTTGCTCTCCAAGCAACAGCTCCGCGTAATTGTCGTGCATGCCCTGGAGTACGACCTGATAATCTTTGCCCGCATCATCCCTCAGCGACAGGATTGCCGGCAGGTTGAGCGTGACCAGGCTGCGCCAGGAGCCACGCTGGAACAGGCAATCCAGTTTTTGCATGCGAGCCTGGTTGCACCCGGTGTCCTGGCCAGACACATAGGTCGCGCCCCACAAACCGAACAGCTTGTTCAGGGCCTGGTCCGTTCCGGTCTCGTCTGCATATGTCGCGAGCAATTCAGCCACCGTCGAGTAAGTAGACGCAGCTGCCTGGTCATCGCCACCTGGGGCAAGACTCTCATCGCTGGTCTCGGGCACCGTGTGCGGCGTGGCGTCCACAAACACTTCTTGAACCGACTCTGCCATCGTGTTCTCGTCGACCTGACTGGATACGGCCTGAGCCGGTGCCTGCACGCCAAAGCCCGGTATCAATTCCCTCGCCTGCCACAGGCCGGCGCCGATCAGCAGCGCAGTGGTCGCCATCAAGCCGCCATAAAGCAAGGGGGTCCAACGTGAGCGCACTTTGTGCCCGAATACCTCAGAGGCGGCCTCGCGCACCAGTCCGCCTTTCACCACTCTCTGTTCGCGTGTGTAAGCGCCGAGCATTGCCCGATCACTGATC
Source organism: Gammaproteobacteria bacterium (assembly GCA_026193125.1). Taxonomy (GTDB): domain Bacteria; phylum Pseudomonadota; class Gammaproteobacteria; order Steroidobacterales; family BM003; genus CAKZML01. The sequence goes on along the minus strand of JAPHSC010000160.1, from coordinate 1,524 downwards.
ACATTAATGCTGCGGGGAATGCCTCCTGTAATCCGGTGCAATTCGGTCAGGGCCGACGGTCGCATGATCTCGCTGGTGCAGCCAGCCACTTTCAGGCGGTGACGCACGTAGGCGAAGGTTTCATCCTTGTGCAGAGGATCCAGGTGATAACGGCCAGTGATGCGTTGTGCCAACTGTCTAAGGTCGTTGCGTGACAGCAATTCACGCAATTCCGTTTGCCCGATCAGTATTATCTGCAACAGTTTTTGCTTGGCTGTTTCCAGGTTGGTCAGCAGCCGTACCTGCTCCAGTACCTCGGCGCTCAGATTTTGGGCTTCATCAACTATAAGCACCACTCGGCTTCCGCGCGCATGCGCTTCAAGCAGGCTTTTGTTCAGGGCATCCACCATTTCCTTGGGGCTGGCCTGCTCAGGAGTATGGGCCCCAAGCTCATCACAAATGGCGTGCAGAAATTCATTGGGAGAAAGTCGGGGGTTGAGAATCAACGCCACTTCCACGTGGCCGGGTACTTTCTCCAGCAGGCTGCGTACCAGGGTGGTCTTGCCCGTCCCCACCTCCCCGGTGAGCTGGACGAAGCCGCCGCTTTCTGTCACCCCATACAACAGATGTGCCAGGGCCTCCGCATGACGCGTGGTCAGGTAGAGGTACCTGGGATCGGGAGTGATTGAAAATGGCTTCTCGTTCAGCCCGAAATAGCGCTCGTACATATGTGCGTGCTATCCATAGTCAGTTGCAGTGCCCACGTCTGTCCCAAGGGCCTCTCGGCCTTTGCCACAGAGCATTGTAGCAGGCATCCCGGGTTAAAGTTCCACACCCAGATCCTGTCCGCGTGCCAGGGCCTTCACGCCATATCGTTGGCGTACCTCAGTGATCAATTCGTCCAGCCGGGAGACATCTGTCTGCACCTGGCTCCCAAACAGGTCCATCTGCCTGGCGGACTCCAGGCCGGAGGCGGAAACCCCGAGCAGGCGCACGGCCGCATAAGGGTGTTCCTGTATCCATTGGTCCAACAGGCGACTGGCGGCCGCCACCAGGATGTCGGCGCTTTGAGTGGGCGGGGAAAAACTATGCTGGCGGGTGACGGTATGGAACTCGCTGTCACGAATTTTCACCGACACGGTAGTGGCCTGCAATTCCTTGGCGGCCAGGCGTTGGGCCGTGCGCAGCGCCAGTAGTCGAAGTTGCTCCAACATATCAGGCAGGTCCCGCAGGTCCTGGTCAAAAGTCTCCTCGGCACTGATCGACTTGGTTTCGCTGTAGGGCTCAACCTCACGCTGATCAATACCCCGTGCCTTGTCCAGGGTGCGTCGAGTGTAGCGGCCGAATACGGGGGTGAGGAGTTCTGGCGGGCACTCCCTGAGATCCTTGATTCGACGTATGCCGCGCCTGGCCAGGGCTTCCTCAGTCCGGGGTCCAATCCCGTTGATGGCCCTGACCGACAATGGATCCAGCACAAACTGAACATCCCTGGGCTTGACGAGCACCAGTCCGTCGGGCTTTTCAAGGTCTGAGGCAATCTTGGCT
>JAPHSC010000242.1 GCA_026193125.1 Gammaproteobacteria bacterium | reverse complement strand
AGTTCTGCTCGACATTCGTGCCTGGGAGCTTTCCCAGCCGGACAGGCTGTATCTCAGCCAGGGCGCCAATGGTGCCCTCGACACCGCCGTGCGCGGCGCCATGGCCACTTTGTGTACTCCAGATTTACTCCACGTGGCGGAGGGCTTCGCTGCGGCCCAGAAATCCTGGCAGCCGAAGCTTCGTGCTGTGACAACGACATTTTCCGCCTGTGCATGGTTGGGCTTGAAGCCCGCCTTGATCAATCGCTGTCTGGAACTATTGCTGACGACACAGCAGCCGGGCTGAGCCTGGCTGTTGTTTCCATGTTGTATTCGCACCGGTTGCCTATTGAATTTCAAGTCCCTATGCTCCCTAGCAGGGATTTGCCAACATCGTCTCCCGCATGGAGTACTTTAGAGATGGGTCAGGACAACTCGGGCACGCCAGGGGAGCCTTGGAATGAGTTTGGGTGATACCGTGGTAAATCGGCAGGGGCACCCCGGCAGCAGCAAGAAGAAAGCCCGACTTGCTCCCCGTGGTCGTCAAGTGCAGGCGACTGCCCGGGACGAGCTGGATAAGGTGCTTGGAACCGGACCTTTGCGGCGCGATCTGCTGATTGAGTACCTGCACCTTGTACATGATCGTCATGGCCACCTGTCAGCGGAGCACCTGGTCGCCCTGGCCGAGCGCATGCGTCTGGCGCACAGCGAAGTGTATGAGGTGGCTTCCTTCTATGCGCATTTCACGCTGGTTAAAGAAGGCCAGCCCGCGCCCCAGGCGATAACCCTGAGGGTGTGCGATAGCCCCGCTTGCGAGATGGCTGACGCCAGTCGGCTGGCGCAAGAGCTGGAGGAGCATCTTGGCGCCCGGGTCAGGGTGCTGCGGGCACCGTGCATGGGACGTTGCGATACGGCTCCGGTCGTCGCCGTCAACCAGAATCACGTCGACCATGCCACCTTGCAGGACGTGTCCACCGCGGTTGATTCGGGGAGGACCTCGGCGACAGTCATGCCTTATATCGGCTTTGAAGATTACCTGTCCCGGGAAGGATACAGGCTATTACGCAAGTGCCTGGCCGGGGAATATTCTCCCGACGAAATTATCCAGACTCTCAAACATGCAGCACTGCGTGGCCTGGGCGGAGCAGGTTTTCCGACCGGTACCAAGTGGGAGGTGGTGCGTGGCTACCCGGGACCGAGGTACATGGCCGTGAACGCCGACGAGGGTGAGCCGGGTACCTTCAAGGACCGATATCACCTTGAGCGGGATCCGCACCGCATGCTGGAGGGAGCCCTGATAGCGGCCTGGGCGGTGGAAGCGGAGACCCTGTTTATTTACTTGCGAGACGAGTACCCGGCAATAAGACAGATTCTGGCGAAGGAACTTGCGGCCCTGCACGCCGCGGGTCTTACTGCCCATGTGAAGGTCGAATTGCGACGCGGCGCCGGCGCCTATATTTGTGGCGAGGAGTCGGCCATGCTGGAGTCCATCGAGGGCAAGCGAGCCCTGCCGCGACATCGCCCGCCCTATGTTGCGCAGCTTGGTTTATTTGGCCGCCCGACCCTGGTGAACAACGTGGAAACGCTGCATTGGGTTCGGGATATCGTGGAGCGTGGCCCGGACTGGTTCAGCGGTCACGGTCAAAACGGCGCAAAGGGTCTGCGCAGTTACTCGGTCTCCGGACGCGTGAAGAACCCCGGGGTCAAGTTGGCCCCGGCAGGCATTACCGCACGCGAGTTGATTGAGGAATTTTCGGGGGGCATGCAGGAGGGGCATGTTTTTCGGGCCTACCTGCCTGGTGGCGCGTCCGGAGGTATCCTGCCGGCAGCGAAGGCTGATCTTCCGCTTGATTTTGGCTCGCTGGTGGATGAAGAGTGCTTCGTGGGCTCCCACGCAGTGGTTATTGTCAGCGACCAGGATGATATTCGTGCATTGGCACTGAACCTGATGCGTTTCTTTGAGGACGAGAGTTGCGGTCAGTGCACGCCCTGCAGGGTGGGTACGGAAAAGGCGGTCGCCCTCATGACGCAGCGGCATTGGAATCGGGACCTGCTGCAAGAGTTGGCGAGGGTTATGGCTGATGCCTCGATATGTGGCCTGGGCCAGGCTGCGCCCAATCCACTGTTGTGCGTCCTTCGCTACTTTCCTGAAGAATTCGAACAATGAGCCGGAGCCCCATATTATTTTTCCTGGATGGCGTCGAGGTAGAGGCACGGGAAGACGACAGTATCTGGGACGTTGCGAAGCGGCAAGGCACCCTTATTCCTCATTTGTGCCACAGTGACAAGCCCGGTTATCGGGCCGATGGCAACTGCCGTGCCTGCATGGTGGAGATAGAGGGTGAGCGGGTGCTGGCGGCATCTTGCGTGCGCAAGCCCACTGACGGAATGAAGGTACACACGGTTACGCCGCGGGCCGCTGACGCCCGCGCCATGGTCTTCGAGTTGCTGTTGGCAGATCAGCCGGGACGCAACCAGGCGCATGACCCGGATTCGAGTTTTTGGCGATGGACTGACAAGGTCGGTCTTGCGGGCAGCCGCTTCAGCGCCCGTGGGGCTCCACCGCCGGATACCAGTCACACGGCCATGGGCGTGTTCCTGGATTCCTGTATTCATTGCACTCTTTGCGTAAGGGCCTGTCGGGAAGTCCAGGTCAATGATGTTATCGGCATGGCCAATCGGGGCCATGCAAGCAAGATCGTGTTTGATTTTGATGATCCCATGGGGGACAGCACGTGTGTGGCTTGCGGCGAGTGTGTGCAGGCCTGCCCAACCGGGGCCCTGGTAGAAAGCGCTCTGGTAGATGAGCGAGGCAGCGCACGAGCGGAGCCACTGCGCGAAGTGGACAGTATTTGCCCATACTGTGGCGTAGGTTGCCAGCTTACCTACCAGGTGGCCAATGACCACATCGTGGCGGTCCAGGGGCGCAATGGACCAGCCAACCAGGGACGTCTTTGCGTAAAAGGTCGTTTCGGTCTGGATTACTTGCGACATCCGCATCGCCTTACGCGGCCACTGGTCAGGCGGGAAGACGCACCCAAGGATGGCGAGGGGTTTGTGGACCCGGCCAACCCGTACACGCATTTTCGCGAGGCTGACTGGGACGAGGCGCTGCAACGGGCAGCCGGCGGTTTAGCGCGTATTCGGGACGCCCTGGGCGGCAGGGCGCTGGCCGGTTTCGGTTCGGCCAAGGGTTCCAACGAGGAAGCATTTCTGTTTCAGAAACTGGTACGCACGGGTTTTGGCAGCAATAACGTGGATCATTGCACCCGCCTGTGCCACGCCTCGTCGGTGGCAGCCTTGCTTGAAGGCATAGGATCCGGCGCGGTCACCGCGCCATTCACCGCAGCTACACAGGCCGAGGTGATTATCGTGATCGGCGCCAACCCCACCGAGAATCATCCCGTGGCGGCCACATTTTTCAAGCAGGCGGCCAAGGCAGGCGCAAAGCTGATTGTCATGGACCCTCGGGGTACGGCCCTGAAGCGTCATGCCACGCATATGCTCCAGTTCACACCAGGCACTGACGTGGCCATGCTGAATGCCATGCTGAACGTCATCATTTCCGAACAGTTGTGGAATGGTGATTACGTTGCCCGACACACAGAAGGCTTTGAAAACCTGCGCCAGCGGGTGAAGGCGTTCACACCCGAGGCTATGTCACCGATTTGCGGTATTTCCCCGGACTTGCTCAGGCAGGTGGCGCGCTGTTATGCGACCGCGAAGTCCGCGATAATTTTCTGGGGTATGGGTATTTCCCAGCACAGCCATGGAACGGACAACGCGCGTTGTCTGATCGCACTGGCCAGCATTACCGGGCAAATCGGCAGAGCGGGAACGGGTTTGCACCCCTTGCGTGGTCAGAACAATGTGCAGGGCGCCTCGGATGCAGGTTTGATACCCATGTTTTTCCCCGACTACCAGGCCGTCGACGGCGACGATCCGCGTGCGCGGTTTGAAGACGCCTGGGGAACCAGCCTGGATCCCCAGCGCGGCCTGACAGTGGTTGAAATCATGGACGCCATCCACGCGGGGGACATTCGAGGCATGTACATCATGGGTGAGAACCCTGCCATGTCAGACCCCGATGTGCAGCATGCCCGGCAGGCGCTGGCCAGTCTTGAACACCTGGTGGTGCAGGATTTGTTCATGACCGAGACGGCATTCCACGCGGACGTGGTGCTGCCTGCCTCGGCCTGGCCCGAAAAGCACGGTACGGTCACCAACACCAATCGCCAGGTGCAACTGGGTCGCCCGGCGCTGGACCCGCCGGGCGAGGCCAGGCAGGACTGGTGGATCATTCAGGAAATCGCTCGCGGTATGGGGCTGGACTGGCGCTACACCCACCCGCGCGAGGTTTTCGCCGAGATGGGAACCTTGATGCCGTCGCTGGCAAATATTTCCTGGGATCGCCTGGAACGCGAGGGATTTGTCACCTATCCCTGCCCGGGAGAGGACCAGCCCGGGCACGATATCGTATTCGGCGATGGTTTTCCGCGTGCAGGTGGGCGAGCGCTGCTGGTGCCAACCACGCCCACCCCGCCGGCCGAGGTCCCGGACGCCACCTATCCCCTGGTGTTGACTACCGGGCGCCAGCTTGAGCACTGGCACACGGGCACTATGACCCGTCGCGCACAGGTGCTGGATGAACTGGAGCCAGAGGCTGTTGCCAGCCTGTCGGCTAACCGCCTGCTTGCCCTGGGTGTGCAACCGGGCGAATTAATCAGGGTGACGACTCGCAGGGGCGCCATCGAACTCAAGGCGCGCTGCGACGATGCCGTACCGGATGGGGCCGTATTTGTTGCCTTCTGTTATGCCGAGGCCGCCGTGAACAGGCTGACCAACCCCGTGCTGGATCCATTTGGAAAAATTCCGGAGTTCAAGTATTGCGCCTGCCGTGTGGAGCGCGCTCTACCGGCTGAGTGACAACGGCGAGGCAAAAAAAGGGGGCGCCCTGCGCCCCCTTCACCGTTTGCCTTTGACTGGACAGTCTATTCGTGCGGTGCCGCTGGCGAGGGGCGGGCTGCACCACCGGCGCTGCTCGTCGATCCCTTAACCTCTTCGTACCACAAAGCGTGGTGCTGCTTGGCCCACTGCTCATCCACTTCGCCGGTGACCATACCTTCCAGGGTTCCCTCGTTACCGATGGTACCCAGGTAGATGTGACCAATACTGCCGGCAATCACAAGCAGACCGCTGATCCCGTGAATGATATTGGCGTTCTGCATCGCTTCCCGCGTCCAATCCAGGTTGGGGAAGAGCAGGAAAATTCCCGACCCGATCATGGCGGTGCTGCCGATGAACAGAATCCAGTACCACACTTTCTCGCCACCATTTACAAAACCCGCGGGCTCATGCTTGCCGCCGAAATATCCGCCACCGGACAAGATCCACCTGACGTCAGCGGCATTGGGAATGTTTTGCCCAATCCACTTCAGCAGCATGATGGTTATGCCAGCCGTGAAAAACAGCGACAGGTAGTCATGCACAGGTTTGGCAAGGGCAGCGAAGGCCGCGAAACCTTCCTTGCCGAGCACGGGAATCAAGAACTCCCGCCCGAACAACAGGCTGATACCCGTAATCGCAAGAATGATGAACAGGATGGCGACATACCAATGCAATACCCGGTCCAGCATGGACCAGCGCGTTATGGTTTTACCGGTACGTGTCTCCAGCTTCGCCCTTCCGACCACTACATGGAAAATGACCATCATCAGGATGACTACACCCAGTCCGATGGCGCCGTAGGTGGTGACTGGCCCCTGTCTGATCTGGCGCCAGTTCTGACCGCCGTTCTGGATCAGAATGCCGGCTTCCGGACCTTGCGTGGTGGTCACTCCCTGGTTGCCCTCGCGCACCTCTCGCCAGTAATCAGCCCTGGGATTGCTGCTCGCATCCTGTTGCGCCGCGGCTGCCTCGACGCTGCTCACGCCGGTGACCAGGTAACCGGTCAACGGTAGCGCCAGGGTGCCGAGCAGTAACAGTGCAAGGGTCAAGAACAGGACGCGTTTGCTGCGCCTGGAATCCCGCCTATTCAAGGTGGTGTTTGCTTGTTCGGCCATCGCCTCAAGTCCTCCTGTGCCGTGCAGTCCTGCTGTGCTTGTTCCTCAGCAAGTGCCTCTGCCAGGCATCTGTGTCGTTGTTCCGTCCCCGCTATGCGCCCGTGCGTGTATTGCCCGGGTCTAGCGATCTGTCTGTCCCATCTGGAAACGCTCGCCCAGCCTGGCCCTTTGTTCCGGACTGGCCTGCTTGGCCAGCAAAGGATCACTACCGCCTCTGTACACCCCCGGATCATGCAGGGTGATGTCTGTGCTCTCGTAACAACCACCCAGGGCCATGGATGCCACTATCAGCAGGGTTAGGGTTACTTTGCGCATCACTGTTCTCCTTATACCGGACCAGGGAAAAGCGGGGTCGGCATGACCGACCCCGTCTGACCCGGGTTAGCTGTCCGCCTTGTATGCCACGCCCCAACCCCAGGTCTGGGGCCGAGTGCTGCGCTTCAGGATGCGTTCACGATAGATGTCCGCCACCATGTCGCCGTCACCCGCCAACAAGGCCTTGGTGGAGCACATTTCTGCACAAATAGGCAGCTTGCCTTCGGCGATGCGGTTGCGACCGTATTTCTCGAACTCGGCCGCTGAACCGTCGTCTTCGGGACCGCCTGCACAGAAGGTGCACTTGTCCATCTTGCCGCGAACCCCGAAAGCCTCTTTCTGGGGATACTGTGGGGCGCCGAAAGGACATGCATAGAAGCAATAGCCGCAACCGATGCACAGATCCTTGTCGTGCAACACGATGCCGTCGTCGGTGGTGTAGAAACAATCCACCGGGCATACCGCCGCACAAGGTGCATCGGTGCAATGCATACAGGCTACCGAGATGGAACGTTCGCCCGGGACGCCGTCGTCCAGGGTGACCACCCGACGGCGATTAACGCCCCAGGGCACCTCGTGTTCGTTCTTGCATGCAGTCACGCAGCCATTACATTCGATGCAGCGCTCGGCATCACAAAGGAATTTCATTCTTGCCATGATCTAGCTCCTGTTCAGGCCGCGCTGATTTTGCAGAGGGTTGCCTTGGTTTCCTGCATTTGGGTAACCGAGTCATAACCGTAAGTAAATGCCGTGTTGGCCGCCTCGCCGCGCACATAGGGCGCTGCTCCTTCCGGATACTTGTCGATGAGGTCCTTGCCGTCATACCAGCCGCCGAAATGGAAGGGCATGAACACTACGCCGCGCCCTACTCTCTCGGTAACCATGGCATGCACCTTGACCCGGGCACCTTCAGCGCCCTCCAGCCAGATCCACTGGCCGTCCTTGATGCCGGCATTGTTTGCATCCACCGGGTTGATCTCTGCAAACATTTCCTGCTGCAGTTCCGCCAGCCAGGCGTTGGAGCGAGTTTCCTCGCCGCCACCCTCGTACTCCACCAGGCGTCCACTGGTCAGGATAAGCGGATATTCCACCGACTTGTCCTGGTCCTGGATGGACTTGTATCTGGTGGGTAGCCGGTAGTGACTCTTGCGATCCTCGTAGGTGGGATACTTCTCCACCAGGTCGCGCCGGGAGGTGTACAGGGGTTCACGGTGCACCGGTACTGGATCCGGGAAAGTCCATACGATGGCGCGCGCCTTGGCGTTGCCATAAGGAGCACAACCGTGGGCGATGGCCACTCTCTGGATGCCGCCAGAAAGGTCGGTCTTCCAGTTCTTGCCCTCCGCCGCGGCCTGCTCTTCTGCCGTCAGATCTTTCCACCAGCCGAGTTGCTTCAGCATGTCGGCGGTGAATTCCGGATAGCCATCCTTGATCTCGGCGCCCTTGCTGTAGGAGCCCTCGGCCAGCAGGTTCTTGCCTTCGTATTCCACCCCAAACCGGGCGCGGAAATTCAGACCGCCGTCTGCCACGGACTTGCTGGTGTCGTACAGCAACGGTGTTCCCGGATGATTCATTTCCGGCGTGCCCCAGCATGGCCATGGCAAGCCATAATAGTCGCCATCGCAAGGACCGCCCTCCGCCAACAAGGTCGTGGTATTGAACGTATGCTTGTTGGCCAAATGCAGTTTCAGCCTTTCCGGGCTCTGGCCGGTCATACCAATGGTCCACATGCCGCGGTTGATTTCGCGCAGTATGTCTTCAACCAGGGGTTCTTCGTTGTTGACCTGCATGTTCTTGCACAGTTCGTCAGCGAAGCCCAGCTTTTTCGCCAACTTGTACATGATGGTGTGATCGGGCAATGAATCGAACAAGGGATCGATAAGCTTGTCTCGCCACTGGATCGAGCGGTTGGAGGCGGTGACCGATCCGTAGGTCTCGAACTGGGTAGCCGCCGGCAGCAGGTACATACCTTCCTGGCGATCCGGCAGCACGGCCGTATGCGTGGGATAGGGATCCACCACCACCACCAGCTCCAGGGTTTCCAGAGCCTTTTTCATCTCGGGACCGCGGGTCTGGCTATTGGGTGCGTGACCCCAGAAGAACATGGCCTTCAGGTTGTCGCGCTGGTCGATGTTGCGGCTGTCTTCCAGCACACCGTCTATCCAGCGTGATACGGGTATGCCGGCGGAGTTCATGGGGTTATCGAAAGGTAATCCCCCGATGCCCTCTTCCGAGCCTTCCCGCGTGTCGATGTAGCCGGTGTCAAACCGGCCCTTCAGCCAGTCGAAGTCGACGCCCCAGACGTTGGCAAAGTGCTTCCATGAGCCCTCGGCCAGTCCGTAGTAACCGGGAAGAGTATGGGACAGGATTCCGAGGTCGGTGGCGCCCTGCACATTGTCATGCCCGCGGAAGATATTTGCGCCACCGCCGGACACGCCCACATTACCCAGCGCCAGCTGCAACACGCAGTACGCCCGAGTATTGTTATTGCCGATGGTGTGTTGCGTACCACCCATACACCAGACGATGGTGCCAGGCCGGTTCTCCGCCATGGTCTGTGCCGCAAGCTTGACCTCGGAGCCCGGTATGCCTGTGACCTTTTCCACCTCTTCGGGCGTCCACTTGGCGACTTCGGCGCGTATCTTGTCCATGCCAAATACGCGCTGCTTGATGTATTCCTTGTCTTCCCAGCCGTTCTCGAAGATGTGGTAGAGCATGCCCCAGATTAGCGGCACATCCGAACCGGGGCGAATACGCATGAACTGGTCGGCATGCGCCGCGGTGCGTGTGAATCGCGGATCCACCACGATCATCTTGGCGCCGTTTTCCTTGCCACGCAGGATATGCTGCATGGCCACCGGATGTGCCTCGGCGGCGTTGCTGCCGATGAAGAACATGGCCTTGGAATTGTGCATGTCGTTATAGGAATTGGTCATGGCGCCGTAGCCCCAGGTATTCGCCACACCGGCCACTGTCGTGGAGTGGCAGATACGCGCCTGGTGATCTACGTTGTTGGTGCCCCACAGCCCTGCGAATTTGCGGAACAGGTAGGCTTGCTCATTGCTGAACTTGGCTGAGCCCAGCCAGTACACGGAGTCGGGGCCGGAGCGCTCACGTATGTTCAGCACCTTGTCACCGATTTCCGCGATGGCCTCGTCCCAGGTGATCTGCTTCCACTTGCCACCAGTCAGTTTCATCGGGTGCTTCAGACGCCGCTCACCGTGGCCGTGCTCCCTGACGGAGGCGCCCTTGGCGCAATGACCACCCATGTTCAAGGGCGAATCAAAATCGGGGGCCTGCCTGACCCAAACGCCGTTTTGCACTTCTGCAACGACGCCGCAGCCTACGGAGCAGTGTGTGCATACGGACTTGCGAACCTCTACGTCTCCAGCCGCCTTGGCCTCGACTGCCTCGGCACGACGCATCATTACCGGCTGTATTGCTCCGGCGACGGCACCACCGCCTACGGCTAAACCGGTGCGGCGCAGGAATGTCCGCCGGTCGATAGCGCTACCGAGAATGCCTTTTAAAGGCGACGCGGTTCCATCGGGGCTAAGGTCTCGTTTTTTTGTCAGCTTCATCGCTGAGACTCCTCACTGTAATTCTTGAACGCAACGGCACATCTGGCGGAACGCTTCACCTAAAAGCGTGCCTTGTCGTAATACTGATTAATGTGCGGCGTGAGGTGATAACCCTTGGCATCAGATTTCACCTCGGGCGCGGTAGTAATCGGGGCTGCATTCACTGTACCGGTGGCAGACACAATGGCTGTCGCCCCACCGGCCAGCGCAAGCTCCTTTAAAAAGGTTCGCCTGCTCGTGCTGTCCACTTGCGATTTCCGGGTCATTTTCTCTCTCCTACAATCTAAGGCCACCAGGTCTTCGGCCGCATGTTCCGTCAAATCAGTTTTTCCGTTCGCCAGCCGCTGCCGGTTCCGGATGCTCCCAGAAGCGGAGGTATTCCATTTCCACTTCCATGAATTGTTCGCCCAATTGTCCCACTGCGCGGTAAAAGCGCGCAGAGGATGCTTCCTGTAAATCGCGGAAAAACCGCTGCATCCAGGGGGCGATATGTCGTTGAAAGAATTGGCCCTGGGCGGACTGCTCGCCGGTGCAGATCATGGACATGACCTCGCACAACGCTGCGGCATTATCCTCGGGCTCGTTCACACCTTCCTGGCGCTGAAACCCCAGGTCCTGTAAATCTTTCCTGAGCTTTGCCAGCGGCAGTTCCATCAGAAATCCCGTCATGTACCAGGAGCCGTACGGCATTAACTCACCACGGCCCATGCCGGTGAACAGGTCGTGAAACTCGTCGTCCAGCTCCGCCGGCTTGGCTCTGCCGGCAGCCTGCCGAAGCATTTGCCAGGCCGCAGCCAGCAAATCTGCCGAGCCATCGGTGTCACCATTAATCTGTGCCAGCAAGGCCAGGCTCTCATCGGTAGGGGGTGCGGCCAGCAGGTGACCCAACAGGCCCCAGGTATTGGCGCGCAGGGCATCTTCGGGGGACTCGGGAGTACCTCCGGACGGCCGAACCTCGGCCTCGCTACTAAGTGGTGCTTGGGTCATCGACACCTTCTGGGGTTCATACTTAAGTTAAGTAAAAGCAAGTTGCGGGCCAACTAATTTTGGAAAAAAGCGAGCTATAACAGCAAATATACCCATTAACTCGGATCATTTTTTGTGTTCATAGGACAAAATGTCTCGCCCTGTATCATTTCTTGGCAATCCCTTCAAAGATCGCATTGTCGCTTTGGCCGGACTGGGACTGCAACATGTCTTTCACGCGGCAGTGCTCGCACATGTACAGGCGCCGTTTAGCCTGCTCATTCTGGAACATCCAGTGGCCCTCGAGCTTCTCACTCACCACTTTCAACATGGACTGGGTGGCAAAGGCCTTGCCGCAGACAATGCAGCACAGGGGCTGCTCTTCGTACAACAAACGCACCTGGTGACGGGTATCGTTGTCATAGACAAACCTGGCATGCCGAGTAATGGCGTTTTCCGGGCAGGCCTCTTCACACAGACCGCATTGAACACAGTCCCACTCCATGAATTTGAGTTGCGGCAGGTCACTGCCGTCACGCAGGGCCTTGGTGGGGCACACTGCCACGCAGCCCATGCACAGGGTACATGCCTGCTGGTCCACTCGAATTTCTCCGAAGGGTGCCGCACTGGGCAGATCTACTGACTTCCTGGTCGAGCTGGCCTGGGAATACAGGTGGTTGATGCCGTTGCGCAGGTTGGTCCGCTTGTCTTCCTGGGGCGCATAGCGGGCCGTGCGTTTGAGCTGGGACCGGGGGACGCCCTCACCCAGCATGGCCGTGGCGGCGGGCTCCTCAACGTTCACCATGGACAGGCAGTTTTCGGGATAGCCCATGCCGGTGAGTATGGGCAGGGTGAAACTGATTTGCTCGGCAAGCTCCCGGCTCATTCGGGGTGGCGTGCCTTGCGTTATTGCCATGACAATTCCGGCAGCGCCAAATGCCAGGCAGCTTATCCAGGCGTCCATACCGATAGAGCCAATTTCCTCCAGCTGTATGGGCAACACCCTTTCAGACAGGGTATTGGCGAGCGGACCATAGATTTGATAACCGCTCCACGCGTCGTGGAACAGCAATACCGGATCTGTTCCGCCTTCCTCCTGATAAGAGGTCAATAGCGACTGGACGTGTGCCAGCAAGTCGCTGACCCGGGGGAAGGCGTAGGTCATCGCGCCCGTAGGACAGGCTGCCACGCAACTGCCGCCACCCTGGCACAGGTAGGGGTCCACGCTGACGGTATCCCCCAGCGAGGTGATGGCCACCGCCGGACAAGCATCCAGGCAGCGGGTGCAGCCGGGCAGGCCGGACCTGCCATGGGCACACAGGCTGGCGTTGTAGTGAAAATATTTGGGCTTTTCGAACTCCCCGGTCATACCGGGGAGCAGTTTCAAATCCCGATCCAGGGCCTCGGCTGTTGCCGGGGCGTAATAGCCGACCGGAAGCAATTCAGCATCAATCAGCTTGGACTCGCCCAGATCCAGGACCAGGTCGTGTTCGAGCAGGCCTGGCTCCAGCGGCAGGTGGCCTTCTGCGACGTCCAGCGACACTTTGAACTGACCCAGGGCACCGTGGAGCTTCGGGTTTCCACCCCGTACCATTCGGAAGCCATGCTCCAGTGCGCTCTCGGGAGCCTTGTTCGAGGGGGTCCAGATAGTGCATTCCAGGTCATCCCTGAGTGCATTTGCCGCGGCAAGACAAGCCGCCTGCTTGCCGACCAGCAACAATCGACCACCGGAGTGGTAACTTACCAGCGAAGTCGGTGTGAATTCCTGCAGTGCTTCGCCCGCCAAAACCTTGGCCCTGGCCTGGCCGTCACTATTGCTGCTGGGAAGTTCCTGGTGTTCCTGACTCATCCGGATTCTCCGTCGGCTGTTCGTCGTTATCTGTGTTGGTAGTGGCGTCTTCCGCCGCCGTGTCGTGTGACTCGCGGGCGGCGGCGAGGCCGGCCTCTGCGGGCGGCTCTTCGCCAGACAGGCCGAGAGCCTGTTCCAGCTTTTCCTTGGCCCGCTCCATGGCGAAGCGCATATCGCAGGTCACCACATCACCCAGCGGGACCCACTTGGAGTAGTCCAGATCGTAGTCATTCAATCCGTCGGTGACATTGAATTTTGCACTGTGAAAGAGCTTGTGCAATGCAAGTTGCCGCAAATTCTCGCTGACACCGGGAGATAAAAACCCGCTGTAGTCGGAATCCTCGTCCAGGCTCTCCAGTGGCGGCATGTCTTCATCGGTAAGGGGTACCGGTTCGTCCTCGGTCTCTGGGGTTTCGACAAGCTGTGGGCTTGCTGCCTGTTTGGCCGCTTCGCTTTTGCGCTGGGACCAGCGGGCGAGGAAGTCTTCAGTGCCAGCCTCGTTCTCGACCTCGCCACTCGGGGGGCGGTTTTTTTCGGGCTCGCTCATGCGGGTTTATCTTCCGACCAGTTTTTTCGTTTGCGAACCTTTTTTTCCTTGGGCACGTAGTGCTGCACCACGAATTGCTCAATCTTCTGATAAACCTCCACCGGGATAGCAGTGGCGTAAACCCTGTCGTCGCCCTCCATGCCGGCGCTGGCCTCATCGTGGTTTACCGTGACGGCGAAAGGCTCGACATTGCCCTCCGGATCCTCGTGGCAGAGCACATACAAGGAGGGACTTGACCCGGCCAGGTTGTACCAATAGTTTTCCGCACCGTCGCGATATAGACGCAGCGGGAAGCCGGACCAGAGATATTGTTGCGACTCCTCGCCGTCCCGTACCAGGTGTTTGCGCCTGATCCCGCCAGCCGGGTCATAGGGAACGGTTCCCACGGCTTCCCAGTTGGCAACCGTCCAGCGTCCCTGGCGCACCAGCCGTTTCTCCATGATCACGGAAACCTGCAAGGTTACGGTATTGCTCATCGGTCTCCTGCGGGAATACCCGGGTTGTGTTGCGCGGTTGCCGGAACGTCCGACAGTTGTAATTGGCCAGACTGCTTCGAGCCGCGATAATTTGCAAGGATACCAAAGCAAATTGCGTTCCAGGTACGCTTCCGGTGTTTCTTCCCTGATGGTCGTGGCGCAAGATCCGCTTGGCTGTGATCCCAGCGACAAAATGCCGCAGCGTGTTCGGCGCCCGGGACATTTTGACGTAAATCATGCTCGCGAACGCGAGCCGGTCCTTCTCCCCTGTGCTGAGACTGTGCATTCGCCGTGATCGGAATGTTTCTTGCATTCATTGGCAAACACCCGCAGTAGACGTGACTGGCACGGTCGGTGCGGAGCGTTGATAAGGGCGGAGGCCGGTCATGGCTGTGGCGAGAATCAGGGAAAGCCTCGAGGGGCCAAAAATGGCGGCCGCGGAGGCCGGCACGAGTACCGACAGTCCCTTGCCGCGCTTTATGAGCGTGCGCCAGGTTGCCCGCTATCTGAATATCAACGAAAAGAAAGTTTACTCATTGGTCAACGACGGCAAAATTCCCGCCAGCAAATTGACCGGCAAATGGTTGTTCCCCAAGGACCTGGTCGACCAGTGGATATTGGAGTCCAGTCACGGCGGGCTGCTCACCGATCGAATGATAATTGCTGGCAGTGAAGATCCCCTGCTGGCACGCGCGATTATGCAGGTTTCCAACGAGGTCCAGGCACGGGGATTGATTGGCTGCACAGCTACCAGCACCCAGTTGGGCTTGTCCTTGTTGGCCCGGCGGCGGGCAGACGTCTGTGCCTTGCACTGGGGTCCGGCAGAGGAAAGCCTGATGCGACATCCGGCTTTGCTCAAGCAGTACGCCCAGCATCAGGAATGGGTATTGGTGAGGCTATTCCTCAGGGACCAGGGATTGCTGGTCACGCCCGGGATGTGGACCATGGAGCCCGACATCCCCGGTCTGTTTTCTTCCCAGGTGCGCTGGGTAATGCGCCAGGAAGGAGCGGGCTCGAATCGCTTCCTGCAAGAAATAACGACCCGGCATGGCTTGAATCCGGCGGCCAGGAGAGTTACCTGTCAGGCCCTGTCCGAGCGCGACGCCGCGAGCATGATTGCCATGGGTCACGCGGATGTTGCGACCGGGGTGAGGGCAACGGCGGCCGAGTTTGGCCTGGATTTTGTCCCCATCGGCACGGAGGCTTTTGACCTCGCCATGCCACGCGGCATTTTCTTCCGCACGCTGTTCCAGAAATTGCTGGACCAATTGCGATCTGGCGAGTGCCAGCGACTGGCTCAGATGTTCGGAGGCTACGACTTCAGCGACCTTGGCAAACTGGTTTGGTCTGCCTAGGGCAGCCTCTAATCTATTCATGAACTGGTATCTTGCGGCTAAAAATCCAGCTCCTGTGTTCCCGATCTTCGCAGTAGGGTGTGTTTTACGCACCATTCTATACGGTGCACAGAGTGCACCCTACGCGCGATCGGTGCCTTGAATCTGGACCTTTTCGCTCGCAATCTACCTAGCCCAGAACACATCAGAGGCTCCCTAGGCGCCCGACCGGGGGTGCAACTCATGCTTGATCTTGTGCACCAACCCCAACTCGGGGATTTCCAGGGTTATGGTGGCCTTGATGCCTCCTGTTCCCAGGGTTCCCTGCTCAGCGGCGCTTCGCAGTGCGCGTTCGATCTCGCGCTGTGAGGTGACCCCGACGGTTTTCAGAAATTTTCGGATCTCCATGTTCAGTTGATCCTCGTCCAGCGTAATCTTGCTCATGCACTTCCCCTGTCTTGCTCAAATATTTAAGTCTGGCGGTGACCCGGCTCTGCCGGGAGTTTGCGTTCCAGTGTCTTGCGTGAGATATCCAGGCGGCGGGCGGCCTCGGATTTGTTGCCGCCACTGGCTTTAAGCACCTGGGCCATGTGATGTTGCTTTACCTGCTCTAGTGTCCAGTCCAGCGAATAGGAAACGCTGCTTTCTTCGCGGGTATCGCTCAGCTGTTGCAGCGATTTTTCAGGATCAATGCCCAGCAACAGGGTGCGTTCCAGTACGTTCTTAAGTTCGCGCACGTTGCCGGGCCAGGCGTAGCGCTGCAGCTTGTCCAGGGTGCTGGCGCTCAATTCTACCGGCGGCACTGCCAATTCTATCGACATGTTCTTGATGAAGTGATCCACAAGAACCGGAATGTCTTCGCGTCTGCTGCGCAGGGACGGCAGGTCGATGTGAATCACGTTAAGACGGTAATAGAGATCCTCCCGGAACCGACCCATTTTTATCCTTTCGGTCAGCTCGTGCTGCGTTGAGGCCACGATGCGGCAATCGATCGGCACTTCCCGGTCTGCGCCTACCGGGCGGATAGCGCTTTCCTCAATGGCCCGCAGCAGTTTGACTTCCATGTCAAACGGCATTTCGCTGATTTCGTCCAGGAATACGGTGCCCGCCTTGGCAGACACAAACAAACCCTCTCGACCCTGGTGAGCATTGGTGAAGGCACCACGAGTGTGGCCAAACAATTCGCTTTCCAGCAGCTCCGGGGCAATCGCTCCGCAGTTGACCGGGACAAAATTGCCGTGGCGCCCACTGTTGGCATGCAGCAAACGGGCGACCAATTCCTTTCCTGTGCCTGTCTCGCCCTGGATCAACACGGTGGCGGTTGAGGTCGCAATGCGCTCGATCAGAGTCTTGACCTGTTGAATGGAGGGGCTCTCTCCCACAAGTTGGTGCCGCGAAGAGTTGCCCAGGCGTGTTTGTGGTGGCTTGCTCGCGGCCGCGGGATTGGGCAACTGACGTCGAAACGCATCTATCAGGTCCGCCACTTCAGCAGGCTTGGCCACGATATCGCTAACCCCGACCCGCAAGGCCGCGATGGCTCTTTCGGTATCTGGACGGTGGGCGACGAGAATGACGTTCGAGGAGCCCTTCAGCTGGGGCACCCAATCCAGATCCCAGTCACCGTTATCCTGTGGTTCGACAACCAGGAAGTCGAAATGGCAGCGGGATACAAGTTGGCCGGCTTTTTCCAGGCTATCGGCAGCTTCCACCAGCCCACAGTGCCGAGCCAGGTGCTGCTGCAGCGACGAGCGATGTTCTGCCTCACCCCCCACCAGCATGACCGAGAGTCGCTTGCACGCCATATCATTGGGAGACGACGCAGACCGCTGTTTTTGCCGGGTAGTAGTGACCATGAATCCCCTGAAACTTGTAAGTTCTTCAAAACTCTTGCCCAGTCAATGCCGCCACGCCAAATCATCGGTTGGCAGTGAATATCAGGCTGATCCACGCCGCGCATGGACGATGACGGTAATAGTTGCTGTATTTTGGTCCCGTGAAACTACCGCTTGCGACAAGATGACGCAATAGGACTTTTGCATGTTGTCAATTTGTACCATTTCTTCGGTATCTTTGATAAAAAGAGCAAGAGTCCGAAGAAGGGCGCCGAAAACGGGCTGATATTCCATCTTGGCAGGTACCTGGCGGGTGTTTGGACGGCACTGCAGGGCGTGGTAAGCCTTGCATCCCGGTCGCTGAGGAGGCGGCAAGACGATGGCGGATGTTTTTTCAGCTCTGGCAACCGCCGTGAAACTGGTTTTCTCTCTGGACCCCGCGCTGGTGGAAATCATCGCCCTGTCCCTGAAAGTGAGCCTTTCCGCGGTGCTTATCGCCGGATTGCTTGGATTGCCCCTGGGGGCAACCGTTGCCCTGGCGCGCTTCCCGGGGCGGCGCGCCATGGAAATATTGCTGAATGCGGCCATGGGATTGCCACCGGTAGTCGTCGGGCTTGCGGTCTACCTGCTCCTGTCCCGCGCCGGTCCGCTGGGGGAAATGGGTTTGCTGTTTACACCCTACGCGATGGTGATTGCCCAAAGCATCCTGGTCACGCCCATCATCGCTGCGCTAACCCGACAGACGATTGCCGATTTGCACGAGGAATACGACGAATATTTACGCTCGCTGGGTGCCAGTCACCTGCAGGGCGTTGTCACACTTCTTTGGGACGGCCGCTTTCGCCTGCTGACCGGATTGCTGGCCGGGTTTGGAAGGGCCAGCGCGGAAGTGGGCGCCGTCATTATTGTTGGCGGGAACATAAATCATGTCACCCGGGTGATGACCACCACCATTGCCCTGGAGACGAGCAAGGGCAATTTGAACCTGGCCCTGGCCCTGGGTATTGTGCTGATTACCCTCGCAGCGGGTGTGAATGCGGCAGCCATGCTGATAGGCGACGCGGCGGGCAAACGTTATGGATAACACCGACCAGCCATCCCTCCTGCCATTGGAGGTGACGGACCTGTGT
>JAPHSC010000052.1 GCA_026193125.1 Gammaproteobacteria bacterium | reverse complement strand
AGGATTGCCTCCACCCCAGGCCAGAACGAGGTCGGGGTGCAGGACCGCCAATTGTTCAAAGTCGACCCGAAACGCATCACCCACTCCGGGCAAACTGCTTACTTGTTCGGGAAAATCACTGAAGGCAACCACGCCCACCAGGGTATCGCCCGCACCTGCCTGGTAAACCATTTCGGCAAGGTTAGGCGCCAGCGCCACCACCCGCGCGACAGGCTGGGCAAGCACCGGCAAACTCAACAACCCCAGCAGTAGCAGCGCGCAACGAATTGGGAACACAGGAGACCCTAGAGGCGCCAGCCGAACAGGACGGCGACCGAAACGATGGCGATCCAGATGAACAAGGTACGGTTCACCAGGCGCATCGCGGCCCGCAGACGATTGACCTGGGCCTGGCTGTCGCCTCCCTCGCCCAGACCCAGGGCACCCTTGCCGACGCAGGCCATCACGCCCTCGTTGGAATCAAAGAAGTGCGGCGAGCATTCCTGATAATAGGTGCGCCAGTCGGCGACCGCATCCTCAAAGCTCCCGGCCAGGGCGTAACCCACGGCCAGCAACCTTGCCGGCACCCAGGCTAACAGCCAGTGCAATCTCTGGGTGGCACGCAGGAAAACCATTTCGTCAAAATCCACAACACCATCCCGGCACGCCTCGAATTGTGCGCGCCGTCTCATCAAGTCGAGCACCCTGAACAACCACGCACCCATCGGGCCGAGGATCATAAACCAGAAAATCACGCCGAAAAGGCGATTATTGGCCTGCACAAATACGGCATCCTCAAGAGCCCGCTCCCTGGCATCCGCCCGGGGAGGTGCCTCCGCCTCCAACAACTCCTTGGCGGTTTTTTCCGCGGTGCTCACATCCCCCGATTCCAATGCCCTGCAGTAATCCTCCACTTCCCGACCCAGATCCCTGGGGCCCAGTGAGAACAACAAGACCAGCGCGGCAAACACCACGTAGGGAATGCCCAAAAGAAGAGGCGAAAAATAGATGGCGATGAAAAACACCGGGAGACAGGGCAGCAAAACCAGCAAAATCCCCAGGGGTATGCTGAAAATTCGACCCACTGCGGTCATTTTGCCAAAGCACCAGTCGAAATAGCTGTCAAACCAGCGCAATTCACGTAAGTGCAGCAGACGAGTCAGAACTCGCTCAAGCAAAAGTCCCAGGAACAGCGCTATCAGATTCATAAACGTGTCTCGAATAATTCAGGTCTAAAGCCCGGCAAGGTAAGTACTGCGCAGGCGCTGCCAGTCAAATGCTGCGCCGGGATCGGTCTTGCGCCCCGGAGCGATATCCGAGTGACCAACAATTCTGTCAGCCGAAAGTGAAGGATAGGTACTCAGAAGTAGCGCGACAAGCTGATTTAGCCTTTCGTACTGAGACTCGGTATAGGCCAGCTCATCCGAACCCTCCAGTTCAATACCAATGGAGAAGTCATTACAGCACTCACGGCCCTGGAAACAGGACGGACCGGCATGCCAGGCGCGCTGGTTAAGCGACACGTACTGAACCAATTCGCCCTGCCGGCGAATCAGCAGGTGGCTGGACACTTTAAGGTCGGCGACCTCAGCAAAATAAGGATGCGCGTCCGGGGGGAGAGAATTGGTAAACAGCCGGTCTATCCAGGGACCACCAAATTCTCCGGGCGGCAGACTGATACCGTGTATGACCAACAGCTCGGGCGCCACCCCCTGCGGGCGCTCGTCACAGTTGGGCGAGACCACCTGGCGGACACCTTGAATCAGACCGGTTGCTAAATCGATATGCACGGCCCTATTGTCCGGTTTCCTGCGCTCCCGCGCAAAGCAGGCTTGAAGCCCGGGCCTGCCCCACGCAGAATCCGCTCATGAGCCGTCCCATCCCCCCGCTGCTGAACATGATCGCCGAACTGGTGGCATTGCCATCCATGAGTTCTGTGAGTCCCGCATTCGACACCGGCAACCGCGTCCTGTGCGAGCGCCTGGCCGAGTGGCTGGAAACGCTGGAATTTGAGATAGAAATGCAGGCAGTGGGCCAGCGACATGACAAGGTCAACCTGATTGCCACGCGAGGCAAGGGGGGCGCCGGCCTGGTGCTCGCCGGTCACACGGACACCGTCCCTTACGACCAGGCACGCTGGACCAGCGATCCATTTGTGGTGACTGAAAGGGACGGCAAGCTGTACGGTCTTGGCACCACTGATATGAAAGCGTTCCTGGCGCTGGCGGTTGAGGCCGCCTACTGCAGTCGTGACGCCACCCTGTCTGCGCCCCTGGTCATCCTGGCAACGGCAGATGAGGAAAGCAGTATGAGCGGGGCACATGCCCTGCTTGCCTCCCAACGACGCCTGGGTAGATGGGCCCTGATCGGAGAACCTACCTGCGGTCTGCCCGTGCGCGCGCACAAGGGCATACTGATGGAGTCCATCAGGCTGATCGGAAGTAGCGGACACAGCAGCAACCCGGCTGCTGGCCGCAGCGCCCTGGATGGTATGGTCGTGTTGATGCAGGACCTGATGCAGTGGCGGGAACAGCTTGCTCACAGTCACCGGCACGAGGATTTCCCGGTACCTTACCCCACGCTGAACTTCGGGCGGATTGAGGGCGGGGACAATCCGAACCGAATCTGTCAGAGCTGTGAACTGCATATCGATCTGCGCACTACCCCGGGTCTGGGACTGGCTGAGGCGAGGCAGACTCTGCACAAAAGGCTCAGGAAAATTGCTACCGCTCTGGATCTGCAGATCAGTTTCCGGGCCCTGTTCGAGGGTATAGAGGCGATGGAAACCGGATCGCAGGGTGACCTGGTAAGGGCTTGCGAAAGACTGACCGGGCAACTATCCGGGGCAGTCGATTATGGCACCGAGGGGCCTTTCCTCACCGCACTGGGAATGGAGACTGTGATCATGGGCCCGGGGGATATCGGCGTGGCTCACCAGCCGAACGAGTTCATCAGCCTGGCCAGCCTGGATCCGACAATTGCACATTTGACCGCCTTGATTCAGCAATTTTGCATGAATCCGGGGACGCCAGGCATACCGGCATGCAAGTGACAAGAATTTACACCGAGAATAGCCTGTCGAACCGGGAACGCCTGGAGATT
>JAPHSC010000085.1 GCA_026193125.1 Gammaproteobacteria bacterium | reverse complement strand
TTGTTTGCTGCCCTGAGCGCGGTGGGGATCGCCTGGTTGCTAGGCGCCAGCACTGAAACGCTACTGTCTCTTGCACCAAAGTCGGTCACTACGCCAGTCGCCATGGGTATCTCGGAAACGATCGGCGGCTTGCCATCGCTGACAGCGGTCATGGTAGTAGCCACGGGAATTTTAGGGGCCGTATTCGGAACCCGAATACTTGACCTGCTGGGTGTCAAAGACGACGGTGTGCGGGGTGTAGCAATGGGTGTGGCTGCCCACGGCATTGGCACGGCCAGGGCTTTTCAGGTGAATGCGCAGATGGGAGCGTTTTCCGGACTGGCGATGGCGCTGTCTGCACTGGTCACGGCCTTGTTTTTACCCTGGGTGCTCAAGCTAATAGGACTGACTGGATAAGGCCCGCGCGCCATGGGCTTCGGGCCGAATCCCGGACAGGCGAATATTCATGCGCGTGGCTACAGGCCATGCAATGACGGAGTAGGCAGGCAATGGCGGTTAAAGACAGCAATGGCACCGAGCTGACTGATGGGGATTCAGTCCAGGTGATCAAGGATCTGAAGGTAAAAGGGACGTCGAAGACCCTGAAAAGAGGCTCGACCTACAAGAATATTCGTACGACCTCCAACGAGGAACAGGTGGAGTGCAGGGATGGAAAAACCACGATTGTTTTGAAGACCTGCTTCTTGAAGAAAGTCTAGGCACGACCAACCGTGGCGAACTCAAACACCAGCAACGGCGCAGCCGAATGGTCCGAATACATTGAGATGCATTGTAAGGCTGTCGATTGTCGATATATGCATGTGAATCCATGATTGCGGGTCTTGTTCTTAGGGACGTTCACAGTGACGACCTTCCGATCCTGTTCGAGCACCAGAGGGATCCGGTGGCAATACGAATGGCTGGATACCGCCCCCGCAGCCTCGAGGCCTTCAGGGAGCACTGGGAGAAGATTTTGCGCGATCCATCCGTGATCAAACTTGCAGTTATCTGGAACGAAGAGGTGGCGGGAAACATGGTGGTTTTCGATGTTGGCGAGAACCGGGCAGTGGGGTACTGGTTAGGCAATACCTACTGGGGCAAGGGCATCGCCACCAGTGCCTTGGCCGAGCTCCTGCAAAGGGTGCTGGAAAGGCCATTGTTCGCCTATGTGGCTGCTCACAATGTTGGCTCGCAACGGGTGCTGGAAAAGTGCGGTTTCGTAAGTCTGGGTGGCGTGGATACGCCGGAGGGATTTGATCCCCTGGTCGGAGAAGAGTTACTGATGAGGCTGGACTAGCACTGGTCGCCGCCTTTCCTGGACAAGATGGAGTATTGTCCGTGCAGTAGAGCGATGGGCATGTCCTGACCTCACTGCACTGATATTTTCAATATCACGGCACACCGTGTCCTTTGGAGGCAGACCACACTCGGTACCACTGCTCA
This sequence comes from Gammaproteobacteria bacterium, assembly GCA_026193125.1. Taxonomy (GTDB): domain Bacteria; phylum Pseudomonadota; class Gammaproteobacteria; order Steroidobacterales; family BM003; genus CAKZML01. The sequence goes on along the minus strand of JAPHSC010000085.1, from coordinate 1,441 downwards.
TGACTCATAGACAGGGCAACTGACCTTGCGGCCGATTGGGTTCTCTGCGCCTTGCCACTACCTAAAATTGGAAGTGGCTTTGAAGGCATTCTCATAAGCCATGCGTAAATAACCTGATCAATCGACGTGGCCCCGATTTCACCTGCCAGTTCCTGCAATACGCTTCTTAAACGCTGCATTTTCTCCGACTTGCTGGTAAAGATTGCACCACCACCCAGACAAGACCAGGCCATGGGTCGTATTTGAATTTCCTGCAGGTATTCCAATACTCCGCTTTCAAGTACGTCAAGACTTATTGGGTTCAATTCAATCTGATTTGTGACCACTCCCTGGTCCAGGCGTGACCCGAGTAAAGACAGCTGAGCAGAAGTAAAATTGGATGCGCCAAAATATTTAACCATTCCCTGTTGTTTGAGTTGGCTAAATGCGTCTGCAATTTCCTCCGCATCCATGAGAAAATCGGGTCGATGAATGAGTAATATATCCAGGTAGTCTGTGCCCAGGCGTCTTAAAGATGCCTCAACCGAGGTCAGGATAGATTGCTTGCTTGAATTATAGTGAGCGGCTTTGCCGGGTATGGCCAGGGTAATACCGCATTTTGAAACAATTTCGATTCTGTCCCGCAACGACCGGTCGATTTTTAGCGCATCCCCAAATAGGCTTTCGCAGGAGGGATCCCCATAGATATGGGCATGATCCACCGTGGTAATTCCCAGTTCTACATGGCTCTTGATGAAGGAGAGACATTGCTGTGGACTCATTTTCCATTCGGCCAGTCGCCAATAGCCCTGAATGAAGCTTGAGAGCATTGGGCCTTCCGGTGCTATTTGAACTCTGGGTACAAGGGTCATACACAATTCTTTTGAAATCATCCTGAGAAGCTATCAGCATACCCCAAGAGGCCGAGTACTTAACCAAGTTGTCGGGCGACATTATTAAGCCGATGCCGCGCAGGGAACTCGGCTCACCAAATACCTGTTGGCACATAGTTGCCGTGTGCCGTAATCTTGTACCCTGCCGCATGGACCCCGAGTACCAATGCCACCATTGGCAGAAATCTTGGGAATAGATATTGGACCCGTCCCACACATGAACATCTTACGCCTGCTTCCTGCAATTCTCAGTCTGCTGCTCCTGGCAGCGCATTTTTTTCGCAACGAAATGGAAGTCCTGACGGGAGTCTGCGTGGTACTGCCATTACTCCTGTTTTTCAGGGAGCGCTGGGTGCCTTCCGTTATCCAGGTCGCGCTGATACTGGGTGTAGTGGAATGGTTGTACACCCTGTATAGCTTTGCCCAGGTTCGCATCGCTATGGACCAACCCTGGACCCGTCTGGCCTTGATACTGGGCACGGTGGCCTTGTTTACGGGACTATCCACCCTGGTGTTTCGCAATCGGTATATCAGACAGCGGTACAAACCGAGACGGGATTTTATTGCCT
>JAPHSC010000011.1 GCA_026193125.1 Gammaproteobacteria bacterium | reverse complement strand
CCGGGAACAGGGGGTTATTCGAACGCTGTTTTCCGAAGGCTGGGCCGCCACCGGGCCTCTTAGAAAAATGTTTATTGTCCTGCTGCAGGGTCGCAATCTGCTGGTGCAGGTGGCAGCGCCCATCCACCTGCGACAGGCGGTGGATGAAGAAGTCGGTGACCTCCTGAGTGTGCGCAAGGTGAGCAGAGTGCTGCGGATGCACTTCCGCCTGCAGCGTGTGGCCACTATCGGCCCCGACCTGTCCCATCGTCGGACCATGGTCAATAAATTGCTCAAGAGCCGCAAGGTCAGGCGCGCCATTGATCGTGAAATGCAATCCGCCCGCCTGGACAGGCAGAAGGCCACTGCCCGCGCCCGTCACTATGCCAACGAGATTGCCGCCAATTTCAACACCGCGGTGGTGGATGTGGGCGCGCGTATGCTGGCCTGGCTGTGGCAGAGGTTGTATGACGGTATCCAGATAAATCATTTCGACCGAATACGCGAGGCGGCCCAGGGCAAGGAGATAATCTATGTGCCCTGTCATCGCTCACACGTGGACTACCTGCTGTTGTCTTATGTGCTGTATGAGCGGGGTCTGGTGGTGCCGCACATCGCAGCAGGTATAAATCTGAACCTGCCGATCATCGGTCAGTTCCTGCGTGGCGGCGGCGCATTTTTTCTGCGCCGAAGCTTCCGTGGGAATCAATTGTACTCGGCGGTTTTTCAGCAATACCTGGCCATGAATCTGAACAAGGGTGTACCCATCGAATACTTTATCGAGGGTGGACGTAGTCGAACCGGCAGACCCCTGGAGCCGCGTCCCGGCATGCTCAGTATGACCGTGACCAGCTACCTGAACAGTCGTCGTCGGCCGTTGGTGTTTGTGCCAGTATATTTCGGCTATGAGCGGGTAATGGAGGCCAGGACCTTCATCGCAGAGCTCAGCGGCAAACCCAAGAAAAAAGAATCCATCCTGGACCTGTTGCGCTTCTTGCCCACCCTGCGTCAGAACTTCGGCAGCGTTTTCGTGAACTTTGGTGAACCACTGGAGCTGGAACCCTTCCTGGATGAGCTGGCGCCGGATTGGCGTGAGCAGCCGGTCGAAGAGGAGGGTCGTCCGCGGTGGCTGGGTCCGGTGATCACCGGACTGGGTGAAGAGATTCTGCGCCGGGTGAATTGTGCGACGGCAGTGGGTCCGGTAAACCTGGCCGCCCTTGTGCTGCTGTCCACTCCAAGACAGGCCATGCTCGAAAGGCAGCTGGTAACGCAGCTGGACCTGTATGCAAGACTCTTGAGAGAACTGCAATATTCTGACCGCGTGACGGTGACCGCGATGCCGGGAGCCGAGATGATCGCCTACTGCGAGAAGCTCGGGGTTGTGGAGCGACGCAGCAACAAGCTGGGCGACATGATCATCATGAACGATCAGCAGGCCGTAATGGGTGCTTACTATCGCAACAATGTGCTGCACCTGTTTGCCTTGCCGTCCCTGGTGGCCAGTTGTTTTGCGCGCAATGAGCGTATGTCCGGCAGCCTGGTGAGCCAGGTGGTGGCGGTAGCCTATCCTTATCTCAAAGCTGAACTATTGATGCGCTGGGACGCAACGGAATTGCCCGGGCGCGTCGCACATACGGTGGATGTTTTGTGTCGCAATGGGCTGCTGGCCCGTGGCCGTCTGCCCAATCGTTTTTCGCGTAAGGATGAAGGCGGTGGGCACGTGCGCCTGGGTTTGCTCGCGCGGGTGATAGATCAGTCGATTGAGCGCTACTATGTCGTCATTGCGCTACTCGTGCGCCACGGCAGCGGGGCCATTACCGAAAAAGCACTGGAAGAAGAGTCACAACTGATGGCCCAGAGACTCTCAGTTTTGTTTGGTCTGGATTCACCGGAGTTTTTCGACCGCAGCCTGTTCCGCAATTTTATTCGCCGACTGAAGGCGCAAGGCGTCATTCACACCGGCACTGACGGGCGCCTGGAATTCGACACGGTGGTGGATAGGCTGGATCGCAACGCCAGAATGCTGTTGGGCGAGGAGATTCGACTCGCCGTCCGGGACCTGACCCGGGCTTGATAAGGGAGCCTCTGTTCCGTTCGTGAACTCGCATCTTGCGGCTAAAAACCCCGGCTTCGGTGTTGCCAATCTTCGCCGTAGGGTGCGTTCCACGCACCGTATTGCATGGTGCACAGAGTGCACCCTACGCGTCTGCTTTGGCGTTTCCGGCAAGCCAACTTCCGTGCGATCGGCGTCTTGAATCCGGGCCTTTTCGCTCGCACTCTACTTCATCCAGAACAGAACAGAGGCTCCCTGTCGCCCTCTGCTCCATTCGTGGACTCGCATCTTGCGGCTAAAAACCCCGGCTTCGGTGTTGCCAAGCTTCGCCGTAGGGTGCGTTCCACGCACCGTATTACATGGTGCACAGAGTGCACCCTACGTGTCCCAAACCCCGGGCTTCTTCCGGGATACACCAGAGCGCCCCTAGTCGTCGCCGGATGGCTTGCCCCTCAACGACTTTGTCCTGGCCTGCTGACGCTTGCCTTCGAGGCGCTTGCGCTTGGCCGAATAGGGTGTGCGGGTAGGTATACGCGGGACCGGTTTGCTGCGGGCCTTTTCGATCAGTGCCGCCAGCCGATTCCTGGCATCTTCCCGGTTTCGCTCCTGGCTGCGATAGCGCTGCGCAAAAATCGTAATCACACCCTGGGTATCGGCGCGGCTGCCCGCAAGTTTCAGTAACTTGAGGGTAACCGGATCAGGTAGCCCGGCCAGACGTGTGTCAAAACGCATTTGTACTGCGGATGCGGTCTTGTTCACGTGTTGGCCACCCGGCCCCGACGCGCGAATAAACCGTTCTTCTATGGCATTTTCCAGCGTGGCAGGCAATACACTGCCCTGCCTTCGCGGCGGGGGCGAGGAAGGCGGTGTCCCGATCACAACGCTCAGGCGTTGAGATCCGGGATCATGTCGCTTTCAAGGTGGGTGATCTGGTCCTTGAGACAAAGCTTGCGCTTCTTCAGCCGTTTCAGACGCAGCTGATCTACCGCCGGGTCCTCGGACAGACGCTCAATCACATCGTCCAGGTCACGGTGTTCTATCCGCAGTGACCGCAGCTTATCCAACTTCTCAAAAGACTTCGTGTCGACCTTGTCGCTCATATCCATCGTGTGTGTTTGCATGGTGGTATCCAGAGACTACCCCTAGCTTAGTCAAGCAGGGTCTCCAGTGCCAAGTATTTCAGAGCTGACCCGATCCCGGATTGTCTTCAGGCGCCAAACCCATGCTGTGTACATAGCCCCTGCGCAGGATCACGAACCCCTGCTTGCGCGCATAACCGTCAGCGCTGTAGTCAAAATTGTAGGTCCGCTCAAGTACCAAACCACCCTGGGAGTCGCGGGTGATGCGCAGGCCGCCCAGCGCCACGGTGCCATCCAGTAACTGCAGGCCGGCACGCCGGCAGGTGGCGGCTACCGCGGCATTTGCGTGTTCCCGGGCCTCCATCGCCTTGAACCAGGTGCCCGCACCGACAATGAGCGCCAGGCCCAGGAAGCCTATTTCCGAGGCCGTCATGGTTCCAGGTACCCGGCCCAGTTGCGGCTGTCGTCGCCATAGGCCAGGAAATAGGGATTGAGAATATTGGCCTCGGCGTTGTAACGCAGCGGTCTGCCCTGCCAGTCCACCACCTGGCCGCCGGCACCCAGTACGACCGCATGAGCTGCTGCCGTGTCCCATTCCGAGGTCGGGCCGAGCCGGGGATAGACATCTGCCTTGCCTTCGGCAATCAGGCAAAACTTCAGCGAACTACCCATGGGTACCATCTCGTGGGAGCCAAGATGATCCAGGTATTTGGCGATTGCGGGGCTGGCATGGGAGCGACTGCCCACAACCCGCACCGGCGCCCGGGCGGGCTTGCGAACGTGTATTGCCCGCACAGCACCTGCCTCGCAGCGAAAGGCGCCCAGACCGGGCCCACCATAGAATTCGATGGCCTGAGCTGGGACGCCCACCACGCCCAGCACCGGACTGTGTTGATCAATCAGCGCAATATTCACGGTGAATTCGCCGTTGCGTTTGACGAATTCACGGGTCCCGTCCAGGGGGTCGACCAGCCAGTAGCGCTGCCATTGGCTGCGCTCTGCAAACGGCAACAACCCGGACTCCTCGGAAAGCACCGGCACCCCGGGGGCGAGGTCGGGAAGTCTGGAAGAAATAATTCGGTGGGCGGCCATGTCGGCGGCAGTCAGCGGAGAATCATCCTCCTTGGACTGCACTGCAAAGTCCGAGCCATACACAGCCATGATGGCCTTGCCCGCGTCCCGGACGATCTCGAGTAGGGCTGGGATCAGGCTGTTCAGCGAGTCCATGAGGTACCTTGTGTGAAGGCCGGAAGCGCCGGCCTGTTCGTACTGCGTAGTATGATAACCGTCTATGGAAGTAACTAATACCAAGCCCGTGTATTGGCAGAATGTCGACGTGGTCCTGCTGGATATGGACGGTACCCTGCTGGATCTGGGTTTTGACAACTATTTCTGGCGGGCTTTCGTTCCCGAGCGCTACAGCCAGCACCATGGTGTATCCGTGGATGAGGCCCGCGCCCGGCTGGCTGGCTGGTACCTGGAACGCCAGGGCACCCTGCAGTGGTATTGCCTGGATTACTGGCGGGATCGACTGGAGATGGACGTGGTGGCCATGAAACGTGAGATCCGCCACCGTATCCGCATTCTCCCGAATGTGCCGCGTTTCCTGGAGTCCGTGCGCAGGGCAGGCAAGCGCCTGGTACTGGTCACCAATGCCCACCGGGACAGCCTGTTGGTGAAGATGGAATGCACTGAGCTGCAGGTGCATTTTGATGCGGTATACAGTTCGCATGACTTCGGTCTGCCCAAGGAAGACACTGATTTCTGGCTGCGTCTGCAGGAAGTGGAGGGCTTTGTTGCGCCACGCACGCTGCTGGTGGATGACAGCGTCCCGGTGCTGGAATCAGCGCGTCGTTTTGGAATTGGTCAGCTGGTGGCCATCCGCCGGCCCGAACTGGATGGGCCGGCCAGGCAGATAGAAGGGTTCGACCAGGTGGACGGGGTGTCGGAACTGATTGAACCGTAGATTTGAGCTCATATCAGGACCTGTCTGGTATCAGCGTCCGCGACCACCTGATCCGCCACCGGACCTTCTCGGGCCACCGCGGCCACCACCATCCTTGCGCGGACCGCCCGGACGAGGCTTGCGTTGCGGGAAATGCTCGGGTCCCGGCTTGATCAGCTTTTCCGGCAGTATTTCCCTGGGAACGGATTCCACCGGAATCGTTTGACCGATGAATTTCTCGATATCCGGAAGCGAGAACACGTACTGCTCACAGCCAAAGCTGATTGCGTCTCCACGTTCACCGGCACGCGCGGTGCGGCCAATCCGGTGCACGTAATCCTCGCAGTCCTGGGGCAGGTCGTAGTTCACTACGTGGCTCACGCCAGGAATATGCAGTCCGCGAGAGGCGACATCGGTGCCGATCAGCACCGGCAATTCGCCTTCCTGGAACTTTTTCAGCATGGCCATGCGCTTTCTCTGTGGCACATCACCGGAAATCGCCTTGGCGTCGATGCCATTGACTATCAGGTAGGCTTCGATTCTCTCGGCCGCCCGCTTGGTGTTCACGAAAACCATGGTGCGGGTGGCGGCCTTGCTGCGCAGCAGACCGATCAGCAGGGGCAGCTTTTCCTCGTTGGAGGGGTAGTACAGGACCTGGGTGACCCGGTCGGCGGTCACCGTTTCCGACTCGATCTGGATCAACTCGGGACTATTCATGTGCTCGTAGGCCAGTTCCAGCACCCGTTGTCCGAGGGTTGCCGAAAACAGCATGGACAGGCGCTTTTCGGGGCTGGGCAGGCGTCGAAGCACGAAGCGGATGTCCTTGATGAAGCCAAGATCGAACATGCGATCGGCCTCGTCCAGCACCATCACCTGAATTCGATCCAGACCGTAGATGCGCTGTTTGTAGTAATCGATGATGCGTCCCGGTGTGCCCACCAGCACGTCCACGCCATCCGCCAGCATCTGGCGCTGGGTGTCGTAGCCTGTGCCGCCGAAGACCACGCCGAGCTTAAGCCCGGTATGCTTGCCCAGCACCACTGCGTCTTTCTCGATCTGCAGCGCCAGTTCGCGGGTCGGGGCGATAATAATCGCGCGCGGATCGTTAGGCATACCGATCTCGGGCGCGGGTTGGGTCAGCAATCGGTTATACAGTGCCAGCAGGAAAGCCGCGGTTTTGCCGGTGCCGGTTTGGGCCTGTCCGGCCACATCCTTGCCCCGTAACGCCAGCGGCAATGTCTCCGCCTGGATGGGGGTGCAGTTGACGAATCCCGCGTCCTTGATACCGCGGGCCAGCGGTTCCGGCAAAGCCAGGCTGTCGAATCGTATGTCACTTAAATGGCTGTCTGTCATATATTCCAAAGGTCCTTGCGCCTGCCTTGCGGAAAATACGTGGCAGGAAAAGCTTGCAATTATTGGGGCGGGGAGTTCAAAATGCTGAACAGCACCGCGGCTCAACGCCACGCCGGCCGCCCCTCTACTAAAGTTCCTCTTGTAGATCACGAGCGACTAGAGCGCGAGATAACCGCGACATTGTGCCTGATAGGACAGGCCGCGTCACATCTTAAAACGGCGTCGCACCGGCATTAAGTTTCAAACCCGAGTTCTCAATCATTCCGATATTCAAACGGTTGTATCCGAAAGGAGTTGCAAGTGAGCGACAAAATCGTGCACACGACTGATGCACAATTCGAACAGCAGGTCATTGGTTCCGACACGCCCGTCCTGGTGGATTTCTGGGCAGAATGGTGTGGTCCCTGCAAGATGATCGCCCCCATTCTTGACGAAGTCGCGGGTGAATACGCGGGTCGCCTGACGATCGCCAAACTGAATATCGATGAGAACCAGGCCACTGCGCCGAAGTACGGTATTCGAGGAATTCCGACCCTGCTGCTGTTTAAAGGCGGCCAGGTTCACGCGCAGAAGGTGGGTGCGCTTTCTAAAACCCAGCTCAAAGAATTTTTGGACTCAAACTTGTGAGAGGCTACCTAGGCAATTCCCCCCGCAGCCGCGGCCCCAAGACCGATGACGGTCAGGCACCGACTGCCAACAACCCGAATGTCAGAAAGAAGCGTTCGCGTCGCAGCAGTGGCGGTGGTAACACCAGCGGCGGCAACGGCCGGCGCCCCAGCAGTATTCCGGACGATCCGTCAGAGTTGGAGACGATTTCCAGCGAGGAATTGGCGCACACCAAGGAAATCATGAACCTGACTGACCTGAAGACCAAGCCGATAGGCGAGTTGGTCAACATGGCGCAGTCGCTGGGTCTGGAGAACCAGGCTCGTTCGCGCAAACAGGACATCATCTTCTCCATGCTCACGGCCCACGCGGCCAACGGCGAAGACATATACGGCGACGGCGTACTGGAGATCCTGCAGGACGGATTTGGCTTCCTGCGTTCGGCGGAAGGCTCGTACCTGGCCGGTCCGGATGATATCTATGTTTCCCCCAGCCAGATTCGCCGTTTTAACTTGCGCACGGGTGACACGGTTTCCGGTCTGATTCGTCCGCCCAAGGAAGGCGAGCGTTACTTCGCTCTCCTGAAGGTCGGCGAAATCAACATGGAGTCGCCCGAGGCGGCCCGCAACAAGGTGTTGTTCGAGAATCTCACGCCCCTGCACCCCAACCAGCGCATGCGTCTGGAGCGGGGTAATGGCAGTACCGAGGATCTCACCTCGCGCATCATCGACCTGGTATCGCCCATTGGTCGTGGTCAGCGTGGCCTGATTGTCTCTCCGCCCAAGGCCGGTAAGACCATCCTGCTGCAGAATATCGCCTCGGCCATCACGGCAAACCATCCCGATGTCTACCTCATGGTGCTGCTGATCGACGAGCGTCCCGAGGAAGTCACCGAGATGTCGCGCACGGTGCGTGGTGAAGTGATCTCCTCGACCTTCGACGAACCGGCCACCCGCCACGTGCAGGTTGCCGAGATGGTGATCGAGAAAGCCAAGCGCCTGGTCGAGCACAAGATTGACGTGGT
>JAPHSC010000180.1 GCA_026193125.1 Gammaproteobacteria bacterium | reverse complement strand
GTGCTGGGTATTACCGACCTGGATCCGCTGGAGCACGACTTGCTGTTTGAGCGATTCCTGAATCCGGAACGCGTTTCCATGCCGGACTTCGATGTCGATTTCTGCATGGAAGGCAGGGACCGTGTGATCGAGTATGTCGCCGAGCGTTATGGGCGTGACCAGGTATCCCAAATCATCACATTTGGCACCATGGCTGCCAAGGCGGTGGTGCGTGATGTGGGCCGGGTCCTGGGCCACCCTTACGGGTTTGTCGATCGCATCGCCAAGCTTATTCCCTTTGAAATAGGGATGACCCTGGACAAGGCCCTGGTCCAGGAAAAGGAATTGCGCACCGCCTATGACAGCGAGGAGGATGTACAGGCCCTGATCGACCTTGCCAGGTCCCTGGAAGGCCTGTCCCGCAACGCGGGAAAACATGCCGGTGGTGTGGTCATCGCTCCCGGACCTCTGACCGACTTCGTACCACTGTACTGCGAAGAAGGTGGCAGTAATGTGATCAGCCAATTTGACAAGGACGACGTTGAAAAGGTCGGCCTGGTCAAGTTTGACTTCCTGGGCCTGCGTACCCTGACCATTATTGATTGGGCGTTGAAAGCGATAAATCATCGGCGCCAGGCAACGGGAGAGGAGCCTGTCACCCTGGACGGTATCCAGTATGACGACCCTGAGACTTTCGCGTTGTTGAAGCGCTGTGAGACCACCGCAGTGTTCCAGCTCGAATCCCGTGGCATGAAGGACTTGATCAAGCGTCTGCAACCGGACCGGTTTGACGAGATCGTGGCGCTGGTGGCGCTGTTTCGCCCGGGCCCCCTTCAATCGGGCATGGTGGATGACTTCATAGACCGCAAGCACGATCGTACTGGCGCCACTATTGATTACCTGCATTCAGATCTTCAGTCCATTTTGCAGCCTACCTATGGTGTGATTCTCTACCAGGAACAGGTGATGCAGATCGCCCAGGTACTCGCCGGGTATAGCCTGGGAAGTGCCGATCTGTTGCGCAGGGCCATGGGTAAGAAAAATGCCGAGGAAATGGCCAAGCAGCGCGAGATTTTTGTCGGTGGTGCCAAGAACCGCGGCGTGGACGAAGCCAAGGCAACCTATATATTCGACTTGATGGAGAAGTTTGCCGGGTACGGCTTTAACAAATCTCACTCGGCGGCCTATGCCATGTTGTCCTACCAGACGGCCTGGTTGAAAGCCCATTACCCGGCCATGTTTATGGCGGCAGTCTTGTCCTCGGACATGGACAGCACCGACAAGGTGGTGACCTTTATCGAGGAGTGCAAGCGGATGGGACTGGCGGTACTCCCGCCAGATGTGAATGCATCCCAGTTTGCCTTTTCCGCGCCGGACCCGAAAAGCATTCGCTATGGATTGGGTGCGATAAAGGGCGTCGGACGCGGCGCGATAGAGGGCTTGCTGGAGGAGCGCGATCGCAACGGGCTTTTCACGGACTTGTTTGACCTGTGTTGCCGGGCCGATATGAAACGTCTGAACCGAAGGGTGCTTGAGGCAGTAATCCGCTCCGGTTCCATGGACAGCCTGGGTGCCAATCGGGCTACCTTGCTGGCCAACCTGGATGAGGCTCTGAAAGTTGCTGAGCAGGATGCCCGGGCATCCGCCGCCGGGCAAAGCGATTTGTTTGGATCAGTTACCGCACCCGTGTTGCCCATGGAGCACACGCTGATCAAGCCGCGCCCCGAGTGGAGCGAACAGCAGCGCCTGCTGGGCGAACGCGAGACCCTGGGTTTGTATCTCACGGGTCATCCGATCAACGAGTACGAGGAAGAACTCAAGCAATTCACCAGCGGGCGCATCGCGGATCTCGTAGCTGGCAAACCCGGGCCGGGGGAGTCGCGTCACGCATCGAACCGCAAGTCGGTCACCGTGGGCGGCCTGGTGATGGACATGCGCAAACGCGGCAACCGTCTGATCCTGGTGTTGGACGATCGTAGTGCCCGTCTGGAAGTCACCCTGTTTGACGATGTCGCAAACGAACACAGACATTTGCTGGACAAGGATGCCATATTGATCGTCGAGGGCAACCTGCGGTTTGATGATTTCATGGACGACTGGCGGCTCAACGCCAGCACCCTGGTAACCATGGAGCAGGCCCGCCAGCGCTATGCGCGACGCTTGCTCATTCAGTGTGACAAGTCGAGTATTGACCAGAATTTTGCTGAAGAACTCAAGTCAGCCCTGCAGCCAAATCTGGATGGCTTGTGTGACGTCTGGATACAGTACCGGGGTCGCAGTGCACAGGGCCGGGTGTGCCTGGGCGATCAGTGGCGGGTAAAACCGACGCGGGACTTGATAGATCGCCTGGCCGAATTGGCCGGGCGTGACCGGGTAAGGGTGTTGTATCCTCGCAGGATAGAAAGCACCTAGCTTGTGTACTCCCATTGGGGTGCTTGTCTCGGACAGGTGTTGGGGTTAGTGTTTAAGCGGTCTATCAAAAAAAGAAAGTTCTCCTATGGATTTGAAATTCCTGGATTTTGAACAGCCGATAGCGGAGCTGGAAGCCAAGATTGAGCAGTTGCGCTTTGTGGGTGACGATTCCGAGGTCAATCTTGGCGCCGAGATAGAGCGGCTCAAGGGCAAGAGCAAAGTACTGACCAAAAGTATTTTCTCGACGCTTTCGTCCTGGCAAATTGCCCAGTTGGCACGACACCCGCAGCGTCCATATACCCTGGACTACCTGGATACTGTTTTTGACGACTTCCAGGAATTGCACGGCGACCGCATGTTTGCCGACGATGCAGCGATGGTTGGCGGACTTGCCCGCCTCGAGGGCATTCCGGTGATGGTCATCGGTCAGCAGAAAGGCCGGGATACCAAGGAGCGTGTACAGCGCAACTACGGTATGCCGAAACCCGAGGGTTATCGAAAGGCCATGCGCTTGATGAAATTGGCTGAACGATTCAAGTTGCCGATAATCACCTTGATTGACACTCCCGGAGCCTATCCCGGAGTCGGCGCCGAGGAGCGCGGTCAAAGCGAGGCCATCGCGCGAAACCTGTTCGTCATGGCGACACTGAAGACACCGCTGATAGCCGTGGTAATTGGCGAAGGTGGTTCTGGCGGCGCGCTGGCCATCGGCGTCGGTGACCGGTTGCTGATGCTGGAATACAGCATCTATTCCGTGATCTCTCCGGAGGGTTGCGCGTCCATTTTGTGGAAAAGCGCCGACAAGGCCGAGGCCGCGGCCGAGTCCCTGGGACTTACCGCCAAGCGCCTGGCAGATCTGGGCCTGGTGGACGAAATTATCAAGGAACCGCTTGGTGGCGCCCACCGGGACATCGACAGCATGAGCGAGATCCTCAAGACCACCCTGCTGAAACACCTGAACGATTTACAGGCTATCCCTGCGGACAAGTTGGTGGAATCGCGCAACCTGCGCATTCGCAACTTTGGCCGCTACCGGGAGGCCTGAGAGGGCAGTCATGTCCTTCCGGCCCGAGGCCCTTTTAACGCAAATTCAAGCACGTTTTGGCTCCCGGCTACCGGAACGCTGGTGTGTGGCCCTGAGCGCAGGGCTGGATTCCACGGTTGCCCTGCACAGCTTGTCCCGAATTCTGGTGCCGGCAGCCGGGCGGCAATTGCGTGCCTTGCACGTGCACCATGGGCTTTACCCGGACGCCGACACCTGGACAGAGGCCGCGCGGGCCAATGCCAGGATCCTGGGTTGTTCCTTCCAGGTGTTGCGAGTGTCGGTAAAGCGCACGGGCGGACAAAGCCCGGAGGAGTGCGCCCGCCGTGCCCGGTACCAGGCGCTTGCCGGGGCCTTGTTGCCGGGGGAAATCCTGGTGACCGGTCACCACCAGGACGATCAGTTGGAAACGGTAATGCTGCAATTAATGCGTGGCGCCGGCGTGGCGGGCCTGGCAGGTATGCCGGTTTTGGCGAGCCTCGGTCCGGGGCAACACTACCGGCCGCTGCTGGACTATCCCCGGGAGGCGTTGCTCGCGTGGGCGCAGAATGAGGCTCTGGAGTGGATCGAGGAGCCCAGCAACCAGGACCTCAG
>JAPHSC010000338.1 GCA_026193125.1 Gammaproteobacteria bacterium | reverse complement strand
TTGCTTGCAAGGATGATCGCCACTCTGAGCCATGGGACCTCTGTTTTTGCACTCCAGTCCCTGCACCGATTGCATGAATTTGCCGGCGGCCGCCTGGTCGTCGCCGGACAACATTCAGGTTTCGTCGGCACAGATCAGCGGAATATCGATGCTCGGCAGGTTCTTGCCCTGGCTCCGCTCGAGTGTGATCTTTTGCCTGGACTTATACGTGTCAGGGATGGGCGTAACAGACGATGCGTAACCAGGCAATGAGGCGCCCACTGCGATTGAACCTGTCATTGGCGTTGATTATCAGGGCCACGCCGGCGGTCTGCGACTCATTCTGGATTTCGTCCAGATCGAGAATATGGTCGCGGGGGGCGCCCGTCTCCCCAGGAAGCACAGCCACATGCTCGGGAAGACAGCCTGCGACCGGGAGGATGTAGAGACTTTTGTTTCGCAATTCACCTATAAAAGTGCCTATTTTCCGAGGACCTATTTCTTTGCAGTCCCGAGGGGCGTTCGGTTAGACTGCCGCGATCCAAATGGAGGCTTACGAATGAAAATCGGTGTTCCAAAGGAAATTTTCGCGGGTGAGCGACGCGTAGCGACGACGCCCGAGGTTGCCCAGCAGTTGCAGAAGCTGGGATTCGGTGTCCTCGTGGAGTCTGGCGCGGGCGCCGAGTCGAGCTTTTCGGACGACGCTTATCGCGCTGCAGGCTGCGAAATCGCCACCGGTGCTGAAGGCGTTTGGTCGCAGGCAGACATTATTCTCAAGGTCAGGGGCCCGGAAGAAAAAGAGGTGGCTCACCTGAAGGCCGGGAAGACCCTTATCGGCTTCATTTGGCCGGCACAGAACCCGGAACTGCTGAAAAAGCTCACCGCAAGCGGTGCCACCGTGATGGCGATGGACAGTGTGCCGCGTATTTCGCGTGCACAGAAAGCCGACGCGCTCAGTTCGATGGCGAACATCGCGGGCTACCGCGCCATCGTCGAGGCCGCGCAGCATTTTGGCCGTTTCTTCACCGGCCAGATCACGGCCGCAGGCAAGGTGCCGCCGGCCAAGGTCCTCATTATCGGCGCAGGCGTTGCCGGCCTCGCGGCTATCGGTGCCGCAAAGAGCATGGGTGCGATCGTGCGCGTATTCGATACGCGTCCGGAGGTTAAGGAGCAGGCCGAGAGCATGGATGCCGAGTTCCTGATGCTCGACTTCAAGGACGAGGACGGCTCGGGCCAGGGTGGCTACGCCAAGGTCATGAGCGAAGAGTTCATCAAGGCTGAAATGGCGCTGTTTGCCGAGCAGGCAAAAGACGTCGACATCATCATCACAACGGCGCTGATTCCGGGCAAGCCCGCACCCCGCCTGATTACTGCTGAAATGGTTCGCTCGATGAAGGACGGCAGCGTCATCGTCGACCTCGCGGCTGAACAGGGCGGCAACTGCGAACTGACCGAGGCGGGCAAGGTGATCAAGACCAACGGCGTAACCATCATCGGTTACACCGACCTGCCGAGCCGGCTTGCCTCCCAGTCGAGCCAGTTGTATGCGACGAACCTTCGTCACCTGCTGACCGACCTGACCCCGGAAAAGGACGGCAACATCGTCGTCGACATGGAAGACGAACTGATTCGTGGCGCAACGATCTGTAAAGACGGCAAGACGACCTGGCCGCCACCCGCGCCTACCTTGTCCGCTGCGCCCGTGAAGGCCGCAGCGGCACCTGCGCCCGCACCTAAGGTTGAGAAACAGCCGTCGGTCCTCGGACCGATCGTGGGCATGGTCGCCGCGGGTCTTGCTCTGCTGGGCTTGGGTGCGGTTGCCCCGCCCTCGTTCATGGCGCACTTTACGGTATTCGTGCTGGCATGTTTCGTGGGCTACATGGTGATCTGGAATGTGAAGCCTGCGCTGCATACGCCACTCATGAGCGTCACCAATGCCATCTCGTCCATCATCGTGATTGGCGCATTGCTGCAAATCAGTTCAAGTAACTCGCTGATCATGTGGATTGCCTCAGGCACGATACTGATTACCAGCATAAACATCGCGGGCGGTTTCGCCGTTACGCGCCGCATGCTCGAAATGTTCAGGAAGTGAGGTCGAAATGAATACCGCTGGCATAGTATCCGTGTCGTATATCATTGCGACCATTCTCTTCATTCTCGCCCTTGGTGGTCTGTCCAACCCGGAAACCGCACGCCGCGGCAACTGGTACGGCGTCATCGGCATGACCATCGCACTCGTTGCGACCATTCTCGGCGTCGTCACCAGGCACTACGAGATTCTGCTCGTCGCGCTCCTGATCGGCGGCAGCATCGGCATCGTACTCGCGAGGCGGGTGCAGATGACGCAGATGCCCGAACTGGTCGCCATCCTCCACAGTCTCGTGGGCCTCGCGGCCGTCGCGGTCGGATTCGCCAACTTCATGGACACCTCGGTCCACCTGGCCGGTGCTGAGAAGACGATTCACGACATTGAGACCTACCTCGGCATCCTGATCGGTGCTGTGACGTTCTCGGGCTCGATAATCGCCTTTGGCAAGCTCTCGGGACGCATCAGCGGCAGCCCGCTCATGCTGCCTGCGCGGCACTGGCTGAACCTCTTGCTCCTCCTGGGTACTTTCTGGTTTGGCTATGAGTTCGTCGTCCAGTCGGCAGCCGCAGGCGGCATGACACCGCTTATTATCATGACGGTGCTTGCGCTGTTGTTCGGCATTCACATGGTGATGGCGATCGGCGGCGCCGACATGCCGGTCGTGGTCTCGATGCTGAACAGCTACTCGGGATGGGCGGCTGCGGCAACGGGCTTCATGCTCGGTAACGACCTGCTGATCGTGACCGGCGCGCTGGTAGGCTCAAGTGGTGCAATCCTGAGTTACATCATGTGCCGCGCCATGAATCGCAAGTTCTTCGCGGTTATCGCAGGCGGTTTCGGTACCGGTGGCGGCAGCTCCGCCAAGGGCGCCGAAGACCAGGACCAGGGTGAAGTTATTCCAATTGATGCGCTGGAGACGGCCGAGCTGTTGTCGAACGCGAAGGAAGTCATGATTATCCCGGGTTACGGCATGGCCGTTGCCCAGGCCCAGCATACGGTCTTCGAGATCACGAAAACGTTACGCGAGAAGGGCGTCAACGTGCGCTTCGGCATTCACCCGGTGGCGGGCCGTATGCCCGGTCACATGAACGTGCTGCTCGCCGAAGCCAGGGTGCCGTACGACATCGTATTCGAGATGGACGAGATCAACGAGGACTTCCCGGATGTAGACGTTTCCGTCGTCATTGGCGCGAACGATATCGTAAACCCGTCAGCCCTCACTGACCCTAACAGCCCGATTGCCGGCATGCCCGTGCTCGAGTGCTGGAAAGGCAAGGTCTCGATCGTACTCAAACGCAGTATGGCCACCGGCTACGCCGGCGTTCAGAATCCCTTGTTCTTCCTCGAGAATACGCGGATGTTGTTTGGCGATGCGAAAACGACCCTGGACGAGGTACTGAAAGCGCTGTAACAACCATGCTGCAGAGTCCTGCAGGTGCGGCGCAGCTTTGGGTGGACGGCACTTGAATCGTATTCGATTTTTGTGCCCCACCCCCCTTGCATAAGCTGTGGCAAATGCTGACACTTGAGTTGGTTACATACCCGTCGGGCACACAGAGTGCAGAATTTATCGCAAGAAGTCTTGCGTACCGACATGGCCGGGATGCCACTGGAGTGGGTGGGCTACCGGGATGCGGTACGCCTTTATCACACCGAGCAGGTGGTCTACGCCTGCGGTTCTCCTCTGTACGTTCTACGCGGCGGAACCAATGCCCGGACCGGCCAGGTCAGCCTGGTCGAGATCAACAGCATTATTGCCACGCGGGGAACGCACCAGATCCAGGACCGATTACGCCCCGATTACGTCCCGCCGCTGAATAATGCCACCCTGTTCCGGCGTGATGCCTGCATGTGCATGTATTGCGGTGAGAGATTTCCGGATGGCCAGCTATCCTGCGATCACGTGGTGCCCGTCAGCCAGGGCGGGCTGAACGTGTGGACCAATGTCGTGACGGCCTGCAGGAAATGTAACAATTTCAAGGCCGGGCGTACGCCGGAGCAGGCTGGTGTCCAGTTGCTGGCTGTGCCGTTTCGTCCCACCTACGCGGAATATATCTTTCTCAAGGGACGCAAGGTGCTGGCTGACCAGATGGAATATTTGCTGGCGCACTTCCCCCGCAGAAGTCCTTTGCATGCGAGGCTCATCGGTGAGCTTGCAGGGAGACTCTGATCTGGTCATGAACGTGTATCTTGCGACCAAAAAATCCAGCTTCCATGTTGCCGGTCTTCGCAATAGAACCACTATTGCGTGCGCTTGGCGCCCTGAATCCGAATTTTTTCGCCAGCAATCTACTTCGTCCAGACTGAATCAGAGACTCCTCGAGCGATAGTGTCCCAGCCTGTCTATTTGATTGACGCCAGTGTCTGGATTTTCCGCGCCTGGTTTTCCATCTCGGACGCCATGACCGATGCGGCTGGAAAGCCGGTCAACGCGTTTTACGGGTATGCCAATTTCCTGTTGGACCTCCTGGATGAGGCAAAGCCGGAGCACATGGCGGTGGCTTTCGATGAGAGTCTGATCAGTTCCTACCGTAACGAAATCTATCCAGCCTACAAGGCGAATCGGGAACTGCCACCACCGGAACTCGAGGCCCAGTTTGACCTGTGCCGGCGCTTCACCGCTGCCCTGGGCATCACCGAGTTGGCCAGCAATCGTTACGAGGCGGATGACATCATCGGCACCCTGGCCAGGCTGCAGCGAAAGAAAGGGCGATCATGCGTGGTGGTGACGCGTGACAAGGACCTGACACAGGTATTGCGTCCGGGTGACGAATTCTGGGATTACTCTGGCGGCAGGCGCATAGCTTACGAGCAAATAGCTGCGGTCTTCGGTGTGCTCCCCGAGCGGATGGCGGATTTCCTGGCATTGACCGGAGACCCGGTAGACAACATTCCGGGCGTCCCTGGAGTAGGCAAAAAAACCGCCGCCGTGCTGCTGACTGAATTCCAAAGCCTGGAGCAACTTTACCAGGGCTTGGCGCGGGTAAAAGATTTGCCTTTGAGGGGCGCTGCAGGGATCGCCGCGAAGCTGGAACTGAATCGTGACGCAGCCATGCTGGCCAGACAGCTGACCGTTATCGCGGAGGATATGCCCCTGGAGCAGGTTGCGGTCAGCCGTGCACGACCGAACTTGACCTTGTTGCTCGAGTTGCTGAAAGAGGCTGGTCTTGGAGGGCGATTGCGACGCAAAGCGGAAGCCCTGGACGCGGCCTTTCTTCACGATCGGTAGATATCATGGAGAACTGGACGGCACTCGCGCAGCAGCTGGAAATACAGCATGGAATTCGCCTGTTGGAGAACAGCGCCAGGTCTGTTAGCGGGGGTGACATACATCGTGCCTACCGAGTGGATAGCGCAAGCGGCCCTTTGTTCATAAAAACCAATACAGACCGTCAGCTGGAACAATTTCAGGCAGAGCTTGCCGGGCTGCGGGCGCTTGGGGCAACCAAGTGTCTCAGGGTGCCGCAAGCCCTGGCCAGTGGCCGAGCAGGGCCGATGGCATACCTGGTGCTGGAGTGGCTGGATTTGTTGCCGCCGGGCCCCGACAGTGCAAGTCGCATGGGCCAGGGCCTGGCCGCCCTGCATCGTAACAGCGCCGAGTATTTCGGTTTCACCAGTGACAATTATATTGGCCGAACTCCCCAGCCCAATCCACCTACCCGGAGTTGGATCGAGTTCTTTCGAGAGCAGCGCCTGGCATTCCAGCTGGATCTGGCAATCAGCAAGGGCTTTGAATTCCTGCGCGATGACGGACGACGCCTGCTCAGCGAACTCGACGCCATGTTTGCCGGTCACGATCCGGTGCCCTCTTTGTTGCACGGTGATTTATGGGGTGGCAACTGGGCGAGCCTGAATAGTGGTGAGCCGGTAATTTTCGACCCGGCAGTGTATTACGGTGACCGCGAGACAGACCTTGCCATGACACGCTTGTTTGGTGGCTTTGGCGACAATTTCTATACCGCCTACCAGGCAGCGTGGCCTATGTCAGTGGGTTGGCAGAGACGCAGTGAGCTCTATCAGCTCTATCACGTACTCAATCATGCGAACCTGTTTGGCATCGGCTATGCGCGTGATGCACAGCTAAGAATAAAACGCTTGTTGTCTCAGGTGTCCTGAGCATCCGTCTCCGGTAACAGGTAGATCCATGTACCCTCCGGCGCCTGCAGCGCCGCCCCGGACAGATGGCCAGCGGAGACCGGGGTACCTGGTGAAACCTGGTATCCCTGGGCGCTGATGTACTCGATACGTTCCGCCATGTCGGTCTCCCTGAACACCAGTGCCGGAGCGCGCATGCGGGGATTTACGTAAAGCCCAAGATTAATAAAATCGCCGGTCAGGGAGGCAAATGGCAAGGCTCCATCGCTTCTCTCGGTCATCACGAAACCCAGGTTCTCCCAGAATGCGATAGACACATCCAGGTTTTTTACCGGCAAGCCGTACTCGGAAAAATGGCCCAGGATGGTGATGTCGCTGCGGTCAATTTCCAGTGGTGAGAATGTCCGCGCCTCCAGCACCGTCACCATGTGGCCGTCCGGGTCGGTAAACCCCGCTTCATTGAATTCATCATCCGCAGTTTTGGCAAAGGCCAGTGACCCGGCCTGCGCTTTCAAGTCGGCCAGGTTTTTGCTCAACTCGGGGCGGACATAGGTAAGGGATGGTGAGGGAAAGCTGTAATCGTGCAATCCTACTACCAGGTTTCCGTCTGATAGCACACCGTAACGGTGTGACCAGATCTCACCCGTCGTCGCCGGCAGCATGCCCAGGCCCCGGTAAAATTCGATTGAGGCCAGGATGTCAGGCGCTTCGATGCTGATTTCCAGAAAACGACCGATCAAGAAAGGGAACCCTCTGTTTCACCCGGGCCGCACAGAAGATAAGTGAAGAAATCCGGATTCGCGGCGCGCAGCGCAGGCGAGCAGCACTCGCGCCAATTGGCGTGCCGCAAGATAAATGTTTTCGAGCCAGGGCGGAAGTTCATAAATAGATCGAGGGTTCCCTTACCTCTCTGCCCCCATTTTCAGTGCCCGCTCTCGCGTGTCAGCGTAAGCCGCAGGGTCGGGGCTTGTGACCGTCTCGGGCCAGCCGCAGGCATGCCGTACGACCAGGTCACACAGCGCCTGGGCGTGGTCGTCGCGCGCATTCAGGGCGGGAATATAACGCAGTTGCTCACCCCCGTGTGCACGGAAGAATTCATGATTCTGCATCGCAATTTCCTCCAGGGTTTCCAGGCAGTCCGAAGCGAATCCCGGGCAAACGACGTCCAGGGTCTTCAGGCCTTCATCGCCGAAGGCCATGACCTGGTGATCGGTGTAGGGTCGCAGCCACTCCTCGCGACCCACCCTGGACTGAAAGCTCAGTGACCATTCGCCAGGTCGTAGCTGCAGCTTCTCTGCCACCAGCCTGGCAGTTTTCTGGCAATGGCAGAAATACGGGTCGCCATTGAGGATGTAGCGTTTTGGAATGCCGTGAAAAGAGAACAGCAGCCGTTCACCACGCGGGTTGTTGGCCCAATGCTCGCTTATCGATGCGGCCAGGGCTGCTATGTAGGCGGGATCGTCGTGATAGCAATTAATGCTGCGCACCTCCGGCACCCAGCGCCAGCGCTTCAGCACGTCCCATACGGCATCAAAAATCGAGGCCGTGGTGGTAGCCGAGTACTGGGGGTACATGGGCAAAATCAGGAGTCGACGGCAACCGGCCTGGCGCAGCGATTCCATGGCGCTTGCAATAGATGGGCTTCCATAGCGCATTCCCAACTGCACGTTTACCGGCCCCGGTAATATTTTCTCCAGATCCCGTTGCAGCTTTTGTTGCAGCTGCTGTCCGTTAACGAGTAGTGGCGATCCCTGCTCGGTCCAGACCTGGCTATAGGCGTGGGCGCTGCGCCTGGGGCGGAAGCGCAGGATTATGCCATGCAGAATCAACCACCAAATTGGCCTGGGTGTTTCCACTACCCGGGGGTCCCACAGGAACTCTGCCAGGTACCGTCTGACCGCGGAGCTGGTGGGTGCGTCAGGGGTGCCCAGGTTGGCCAGCAAGATTCCCAGGCTCTCACGCTGGTCGTGGCGGTAGTCTTTTTCACCGGTGTAGGTCATGAGTGTTATCGTTCGCCAGTCTGATCGAATAGCCGATTGTACCCGAGAGGGGTCGGTTGGCGAGGGACTGGTGACAAATACTCCGCCACTATCCAATGGCACTCTGACACCGGAGGCATCGGGATGCAGGAACCAAGTGAAGAAAAAGACGGCCAGGGGGCGCATTCCGCTCGCAAGGAGCTGCTACGGAAAGTTGTAATTTTCCAGTTCAAGCTGTTTGTGGACGGAATCAGGGACTTGATATTGGTCCCGATTTCCCTGGGTGCGGCGGCGCTGGACCTGTTGTCCGGGACGAATATTTCCTCAGGAAATTTCGCGAGTGTGTTAAATCTCGGACGTCGCTCGGAGCGCTATATCGATTTGTTTGGAGAGCGCGAGAACCTCTCACCCGAGGAAATATCACCGCAGCCGGAGCCCGGTCTGGATGAATTACTGGGCATGCTGGAGGTGCGTGTAAGGGACCGCTATCGCAAGGACGGTGCGGCGGCCTCGGCCCAGGAAGCCCTGGAGACCCTGCGCACCGCAGCCATTGATATGCGTGGCAAGAAAGTCGACCAGGCCGACGACCCGGCTAGTTCACGTCCCGACCGCTAACCAGGTCTTCCAGGGATGGCGGTGGATGGCCCCGGCCCATCTGGCCGTTCTTCAGGCGCGCGATATATTCCTTGTAGGCGCGCATGGCCTGGTAACCGAACAACCACAAGATGGGCAGGTTCCCCAGCATCATCACCCCGGTTCCCACCCCGGTGACATTATCCAGCTGGGCGTCGGTCTTGATCAGACCCAGGGTCGCCACCGCCGTGAGCGTGCAATAAATCCATTTGTAGGGTACGACCAGGCGATCGCCGGCCAGGAAGACCATGGCCTGTTCGCCGTAGTAGGCTGATGAAATGATCGTGGACATCGCAAACAGCCAGACCGCCAGGGTGACCAGGTACTTGCCCAGACCGGGCGCCACCGTGTCGAAGGCCTTGGCAGTCAGGGTAGCCCCGACATAAGCGATAAATATGCCCTGCGCATGGACCGTTGGCCGGGTTTCGCTATCCACTGAGCGCCAGGCGACGACCAGAGACTGGTCTCGCTGCTCCACCAGGCCGTTAAGCCGATGCAGGTCGTTACCGCTTTGGGGATTGGGGCTGGCTGACACCACCGTGTAAACTCCCTGCCCCGCTACCCAGAGCCCATCTTCGTCCTGCGGCAGCCTGGTGTCGGCCAGGGTCCAGGTTCCCGGGGTGGCGGCCTCGATCATTTGGGGCTGGCTTGGAAATTGCGCGTCGGGGCCGCGGTTCCATACGCCCGTGGTCAGGATTACCAGGGCCGTAAAAGTGCATACCACCAGGGTGTCTATGAAGGGCTCCAGTCCCGCCACGATACCCTCGCGCACGGGCTCGTCAGTCTTGGCGGCCGAGTGGGCGATGGGCGATGTGCCCTGCCCGGCCTCGCTTGAAAACAGGGCGCGCTTCATCCCGAACAGGAATGCGTAACCCGCGGTGCCGCCTATAAACGCACCGGCGGATTCAGACGGAGAAAAGGCCGAAGCCAGGATCAGCCTAAGCATTCCCGGTATTTGATCGACATTTATTGCGAGCACGTAGATGCCCGCGACCAGGTACAAGGCCACCATGGCGGGAACCATACGGCCGGCAAAAGCGCCAATGCGCTTGATACCACCGATTATGACCGCCGCCACCACCAACGCCAGGATGATCCCCGAGACGATACTGGGGATGCCGAAATAAGTCTGGGTGATTTCGCCAACATTCCAGGCCTGGAACATGTTACTGCCGGTGGTAATCGAGGTGAGCAGGCAGAGACAAAAAATCACTCCCAGGGTCTTGCCCAGGGTCGCAAGACGTGGATTGAGCATGGGCAGGCCTTTGCTCACCACCCACATTGGACCGCCATGGGGATTGTCCGGGTCATCGGTGTTGCGGTAGAGCATGGACAGGGTGACCTCGGTCAGCTTGACCGCCATGCCGAAAAAGCCCACCACCCACATCCAGAAAATCGCGCCCGGCCCCCCCAGGGAGAGCGCCAGCGCCACGCCGCCGATATTGCCCAGGCCGACAGTGGCTGACAGGGCCGTTGCCAGTGCCTGGAAGTGGTTGATCGCGCCTGGATCATTCGGATCGTCATAACTGCCACGTAGCACACGCCAGCCGTGGGTCAGGGCGCGATACTGGCAAAAGCCGCTCCAGAAGGTAAATGCGATACCTGTACCCAGCAGGGTGAACAACACGTAGTTGTGCCAGAGAATATTGTTCAGGTAGGCCAGGATTTGGTTAATTTCCGCCATCAGGATTCCCTGCCGGGGTTGGTCAAAAGTGAGGTCTGCGAGCGGTTTTCAGCCGCCGGTGATGCTGCCTTGAGCTTGCGGGGCTCCCACAGGGCGCTGGGTCGCGCCCCGCGGGTTTAATTGTCTCAAGCAGCCTCGACAATGGCCGTGACGCCCATACCACCTGCGGTACAGATGGAGATCAGTGCCCGGCCCGAACCTTTCTCGGCCAACAGCTTGGCGGTGGTTGCCAGAACCCGGGTACCGGTTGCGGCGAAAGGATGGCCGGCCGCCAGGCTACTGCCTTTTACGTTCAATTTGCTACGGTCGATGCTACCGAGGGCCTGCTTGCGACCCAGGCGCTCACGACACCAGGTGTCGGATTCCCACGCCTTCAGAGTGCACAGCACCTGCGCCGCAAAGGCTTCGTGAATCTCGTAAAAATCGAAATCCTGGAGGGTGAGCCCGGCATCATCCAGCATCCCGGGTACGGCGTAGGCGGGGGCCATGAGCAGACCCTCGTCATGCACGAAATCAACCGCCGCCACCTTGCCAAAGCTCAGGTAGGCCTGCACCGGCAGGTCGTGTTCCCTGGCCCATTCCTCACTCGCCAGCAAGACTGCAGAGGCGCCATCAGTCAGGGGCGTGCTGTTGCCGGCGGTCAGGGTTCCCTGGCCACTCTTGCGGTCAAACGCAGGCTTCAGCTTGGCCAGTTTCTCCATGCTGGTATCGGCACGCATATTGTTGTCGCGAGTCAGCCCGGCGAATTCAATGACCAGGTCGTCGTAAAAGCCTTCCTCGTAGGCAGCAGCCATTTTCAGATGACTTTCCATGGCCAGCTGGTCCTGGTCCTGGCGGGAAATATTCCACTGCCTGGCCATGATTTCGCAGCTCTCGCCCATGCTCAGACCGGTACGTGGCTCCTCCACTCCGGGCAGCGAGGGTTTGAAATGCTTCGGTCGAATCCCGAGCAGGGGCTTGATGCGTTCCATGGCGCTGCGGCCACGATTGCTCGCCATCAAAATCTGGCGGTAGGACCGGGGATACACGATAGGCACGTCGCTGATAGTGTCCGTGCCGCCGGCGATACCGGAATCTATCTGGCCCGAAGCGATCTTGAGCCCGATAATGATGGCCGCCTCCAACGCGGTACCGCAGGCACGCTGTAGATCAAAGGCGGGGGTTTCCGGGGCCAGCCCGCTGCCCAGGACAGATTCACGAGCCAGGTTGAAGTCGCTGCTGTGCTTGATAACCGCACCGGCGGCGACATCACCCAGGATTTGTCCGCGCAAGCCGTATTTTTCCACCAGGCCCTTGAAGGTTGCGGTGAGCAATTTGCGATTTCCCAGCTTGGCATAAGCCGTGTGGGATCGGGCGAAGGGAATGCGCGAGCCGCCGATAATGGCAACCCGACGTGGTGGTCCCGCGTACATAGTTATTCCTCGTGCAAGAGAACCGAAAAAGTGCTCCAGATGGTAACACAAGCCCGGTGGGCCGAAATGGCTGCGCCGTGAGACTGGACACGGGCTAAACTGTCCCGCATGAGTCATGCGTCCAGCCACAGCCGGCCCCTTTCGCTGGGTCATCATGCCAGGAGCGTTCTGGCGCTGGGCATGCCCCTCGTGGCCAATAATCTGGCAACGGTCGGCATGGGCTTTACCGATACCGTGATGGCCGGGCAGCTGGGCGGTAATGCGCTGGCCGCGGTGGCGATAGGCAACACCCTCTGGTACACGGCGCAATTGGCGGGTATGGGCGTGTTAATGGCGGTCAGTCCGCTGGTTGCCCATGCGCTGGGGGCCAACCAGGCTGAGCGTATCGGTGGCCTGCTGCAGCAGTCATTCTGGATAGCTCTTTTTCTTGGCGTGACCGGCCTGCTTTTGTTAAACGCTTCTGCGCCGTTTTTCCTGGCCGTGGGCGTAGACCCCGGGATTGTGCCCACCTCCGCCAGGTATTTGTCCGCCATAGCCTGGGGACTGCCGGCGATGTTTGCTTATCTGTGCCTGCGTTACATGTCCGAGGGCATGGGGCATACCCGTCCACTGATGTATTTCGCTTTGCTGGGCCTGGTAGTCAACGCTTGCGGAAATTACGTGTTGATGTACGGCAAACTGGGTTTCCCGGCGATGGGGGCGGTGGGTTGTGGTGTGGCTACGGCAATTTCCAGTGTCATCGTGTTCCTGGCCGGCCTGGTCTATGTACGCAGGTCTCCGCGCTACAGTGCCGTGCAGCTCAAGCCGCTGATCCAGCCGCCAAGCTGGGCGGCGATCAGGGAAATACTTGTCCTGGGTGTGCCGATCTCTGCAAGCGCCCTGGCCGAGAGCACGTTTTTCCACGCCACCGCGCTGATCATGGCCGCCCTGGGCACCGCCATCGTGGCCGCCCACCAGGTGGCCCTTAATTACGCCGCAACCATGTTCATGATTCCCCTGGCCCTGCACTCGGCAACCACCGTGCGCGTGGGTCACCTGCTTGGACGCGGCTTGCCCCGGGATGCTCGACGGGCGGGATTGGCGGGGATAGGGCTGAGCACATTGTTCATGAGTATCTCGGCCCTGGTGATGTACCTGGGACGCTTCGCCATCGCGGGTTTTTATACGACCGACGTTGCCGTCATTAACCTGGCCGCCTCGCTGCTGGTTATGGCAGCGGTGTTTCAGCTGCCCGATGGCGTGAATATCGCGACGCTGGGCGCCCTGCGTGGTTACCGGGACGCCCGCATACCGCTTTACCTGGCTGCCTTTGCAAGCTGGGGAGTGGGTTTCCCACTCGCCTGGTACCTGGCCTTTCGCACGGATGCGGGACCGGTGGGTGTCTGGTTTGCCATCGTCATTTCCCTGGTGCTTTCGGCGGTGCTGCAAGTCTGGCGTTTCCAGGTCATTTCCCGACGGCAGATCCATGCGCGGGAATGAGACGGTATACTCGCGTGGAATTCTCGGGATTATCGGAATTTCGAATCGATGCACCCGACCCTACTCATTGACCATTGACGTGGAGACGCACAAATGAAGAAGAGCTGGTTCATGCCACTACTGGTAACCCTGGGTCTGTTGGTGTTATCCGCCTGTGCGCAAAAAGACGCGCCACCGGAACAGGCTGCGCAGAGCGTCGATGAGAGCGCAAAGCTTCACGACCTGGTGGAGCAGTATTGGCAGGACAGCCTGGTGCTCAATCCATTGATGGCGTCTTTTGTGGGAGACAACCGTTATAACGATCGTTATGTGGGAGGGATCAGTCCGCAGGAGCGCGCTGCGGAACTGGACCTGCAGCAACGTTACCTGGATGCGGCCAAGGCTTTGGACGGAACAACCCTGGGCGCTGAAGACCGCCTTACCCTCGAGTTGTTTGTCGACGGTCGTGAGGAGGAAATAGAGGGTTTTAGCTTCCCCACGCATTTGCTGCCCATCAGTCAGTTCAGAAATCCTGCGGCCTTTTTTGTACTCCTCGGGTCTGGCGCCAGCGTGCACCCGTTCAAGACGGTCAAGGACTACGATGACTTTCTTGGCCGGGTAAACGGTTTCGTGGAGTGGTCGGACCAGGCCATTGTGAACATGCGGGAAGGAATCAAGCAGGGGGTTGTTCAGCCACGCATCCTGATGGAAAAGGTGTTACCGCAGCTCTCCGCACAGTTTGCTGACAAGGCCGAAGACAGCATGTTCTGGAAGCCGATCACGGACATGCCCGCAGATTTCCCGGAGGCGGACAAGCAGCGTCTGCAGAGCGCCTACAAGGACGCCATCGAGACCAGGTTGATGCCGGTCTATCACAAGCTTTACACCTTCATAGAGCAGGAATATCTGCCCAAGACTCGAGAGAGCGTGGGCATGTCCGGCTTGCCTGACGGTGAGCAGTGGTATGCCTACCAGGTTCGCAATATCACCACCACGGACCTGACACCGGAGCAGATTCACGAAATCGGCTTGCGCGAGGTCGCACGTATCCAGGCCGAGATGGCTGCCGTGATGGAGCAGGTCGGATTCAAAGGGGATATGCAGGCATTTTTTGACTACCTGAATTCGGATCCGAAGTTTTACTTCACTCGGGAAGAGGACCTTATCGCCGGTTACAACGCCTTGCGTGAGCGACTTGACCAGGCCGTACCGGCAATGTTCAGTCGCATGCCCAAGGCCGGTTTCGAGATTCGACCCGTGGAGGCGTTCCGGGCCAAGTCCGCTTCGGGCGGCAGTTACATGTCTCCCACGCCGGATGGATCCAGGCCCGGTGTGTTTTACGTGAATACCTATGATTTGTCGGCCAGGCCATCGTGGGCCATGGAGTCTCTGTTCCTGCACGAGGCGATACCCGGGCATCACTTTCAGGGCGCCCTGGCGGTGGAGCTGGATCAACTGCCAAGTTTCCGCCGTTTTGGTGGCTATACCGCGTACTCCGAAGGGTGGGGTCTGTATGCGGAAAGCCTGGGCAAGGAACTGGGCATGTACCAGGACCCCTACCAGTACTTCGGGGCCCTGGCGGCTGAATTGTGGCGAGCCATTCGCCTGGTCGTGGACACCGGATTGCACTCCAAGGACTGGAGCCGTCAGCAGGTTCTGGACTATATGTATGCCAACACCGCCATCAAGGAGGCCCGCGCGGTTTCCGAGGCTGAACGCTATATTGCCATTCCCGGCCAGGCTCTTGCCTACAAGATAGGGCAGCTGAAAATTCGCGAGTTGCGTACCCGCTCGGAAAAAGCGCTGGGCGAGAAATTCGATATCAAGGCGTTTCACGCCCAGGTGCTTGAAGACGGCGAATTGCCGCTGAGCGTGCTGGAGACCAAGATTGATCGGTGGGTGGCCAGCCAGCTTTGACATGACGATGGGTCGGCGCCTGGCGCCGACCCATCTATTCCTGCTGCTCTTGCAGCGGAATAAATACCATCAAGGTGTCCTCGTCATTGCCGGGTTCGAAACGCGGGTTAAAACTCTTGAGCACCGCGAGCACCGGCAGGTTGGTGGCCAGGGTCTCGCCACGCAGACAGCAGATTCCGTTTTGACGGGCCTCTTTGCACAGGTGCTTGAGTAGCAGGGTGCCCCCACCCAGTCCGTGGTAGCGATCCACTACCACGACACCGAATTCCGCGATCGCTGGCTGGCTGCCCTCAACCAGTTGGTAACGGGCTATGCCAATTCCCCGGCTCTCACCCTCTTCTTTCACCTCTATGCCAAGAGTCAGGTGTTCCTCAGGATGTTGGTGGGTAAGGTGGTCCAGTTCGCTCTCGCTGAGCCCGGACTTGTAGCCCAGGAAACGCATATACACCGAGTGCGAGCTTAACTCCTGGTAGCCGGTCACCAGGGCTTCCCTGTCATCGGCGCCTAAAGGCCGAATGATTACCGGTCTGCCATCCAGCAGGTGTTCCTTGACCGGCCAACGCGTGTTTTTGGCCATTCCCGCTGCCCTAGCCCTGACCAAAGCTTGGTGTGTTTTGATCCAGGTAGGCTTCCTCTTCCGGCGTATTCTCTCTTCCCAGTACTGCATTACGGTGAGGAAAGCGGCCGAACTGGGCCACGATATCGCGGTGTAATTCGGCAAACTGGGTAAACGTGCCAAAGGTCGCGCGCAGGGTGGGTTTGACGGTCTCGGCCAGGTTGGTAAAGGTGCGTACGGAAAATTCCTGTACCTTGAGCGATTCCGAATGCTGCATGGGCATATAGAAGAACGCTCGTTCAACCGGTTCGAGTTGTCTGTCGTGACCT
>JAPHSC010000323.1 GCA_026193125.1 Gammaproteobacteria bacterium | reverse complement strand
TTTTGGGAAATGGCCATTCGAAAGATGTTGCCGGAATTCAAGGTGCTGTATAGGCGGGACCACTCAGGCAAGTTGACCAGTGCGGAGATCATTGGTGATCCGCTGGGGGCTGCCACCCCGGGCCGATCCCTGAAGGTTCTTACGGTCGATTCATTTGCTGAGCTGTACCTAGCCATGGCAAGCCTGGCGATCTATTACCAGGTTGGGGAGCCCTGGAAAAAACCGGCAGAACCCCCGCCAGGGTGGCTGCCGCAAGAGGCTCAGCTGTTCTGGGAGCGGGCGGCAAATCGCGAGCTTGAGCATGAAGATCACGGAACCTATGTCAAGCGCTACGGCACACCGCTGCGTATCGAGTATGTCAACGCCAGTGGCGTCCTGGTCACCAGAAAAACGAACATGAAGTTGATATGGGTGCACGCCCAACCCGATGGCTATACCGAACTGTCACCTTTCCATTACCTGCCACAAGAGTGGGCCGCGGGAGACACCTTGAAAGAGCGCGTCGCACGAGAATGGAACAAGGATATGTATTGCTACATTGAGGAGCAGTTGCTCAGACCGGCGGTCGCCCGTCAGAAGATGGCAGGGGTTAATGCCGAGCTCCATAAACAACTGATCATGGCGTTTTTCGGTACGCCCATCCAGGGTATTGGTGGTGTCAAAGGCACCGCTGCGCTTATCTCATCAATCGGCGAGATGTCCGCTGACCTGAAGGTCTGGTTCAAGGGATACCTCGACGCCAAGAACTAGTGCTCGAATCACGTTGGACCAGGCCAGGGATGAATTTCTTTGCGAAGTTTGCCTGCGTCGGCAGCTGGCAGACATTCCGGTGGCATTGGAAAATAACCGCTACAGCGATGATCCGACAAAATATTTTGCTCTCCGCCACCCCGTAAAGTGATAAAGTGGCGGCAATTAAACATGCAGCAACTAGCCCGAAAGGAACAGAAATGAAACCTTCAATTTTCCAGCACATCGTAGCCCGGCTGATGGCCATCGCGATTATCAGCATGGGCTTTGTACAAGTTTCGGCTGCAGGTGTCATCGGCACCCAGCAAATGGTCAACAGCGAAGCCCGGCAAGATCAGCTGGCGCACATCGAAACTCTCCTGGCGCGGCAGGATGTTGCCAGTCAGCTGGCCCTCTACGGTGTCGCACCCGAGATGGTAATGGAAAGGGTGCAGAACCTGACCAACGCGGAACTCGCGGCGCTCGAGGGCAAGATGGACCAGCAGGTCGCGGGCGGAGACATTCTCGCCCTGATCGGTGCGGTGTTCGTGGTTCTCTTGATCCTGGAACTCACGGGCGTGATCGATATTTTCAAGGCGAAATGAGCCAGGCCGCCGGTAGCCCACTGGCGGAGACGATACCAAGGGCCGGTCTTGTACCGGCCCTTTTTGCAATTGCGCTGGGTGGCTGCGCCCTGATACCGGGCGGTACCCCGCCCGAGGGCATCGGGACAGCTGCGATCGAGCTGGTCGACACCCCGTTTTTTCCCCAGGAACGATACCAGTGCGGTCCCGCCGCGCTGATGACCGTGCTGACCAACAGTGGCGTGCAAACATCCCTGGACGCGCTGGTGGACCAGGTCTATCTGCCCGGCCGCCAGGGCAGCCTGCAGGCGGAACTGGTGGCCGCAACCCGCGCGGCGGGAAGGATTCCCTATCAGCTCGACGGGTCCATGCAGGCGATTCGCACGGAGCTTGAGGCGGGCCGGCCGGTACTGGTGCTCCAGAACCTGGGTGTGAGCTGGTATGAGCGCTGGCATTACGCCGTGGTCGTGGGGGTCAACCCGGAAAAGAGCCAGGTGGTACTCCGATCGGGCACCGAAAGCCGACACGTCACCGACGCCCAGACCTTCATGCGGACCTGGCGCCGCAGCGATTCCTGGGCGCTGATCGTGCTGCGCCCCGGCGAACTGCCGACCAACCCTGATCAACACCGGTATTACCAGGCCCTGTCCGCCCTGGAGGAGACCGGGCATTTCAGCGAGGCTCGCGGCGGTTGGCAGGCCGCGCTGGATCGCTGGCCAGGCGACACCGTCGCGTTGTTTGGCATGGCTAACGCCGAACTCGCTCTCGACAATTTCCCTGCCGCAGAATCCCTGTACAGACAGTTACTCACGCAGAATCCGTCTTCCCCGGCAGTGCGCAACAACCTGGCTCATGCCCTCGCCCGTCAGGGGGAAAAAACAGAGGCCGTCGAGCAGATCGGCCTGGCGCTGGACAGCGTGCTGGATGATGAGCAAATGCGCCTGGAACTGGAGGACTCGCTGAGGGAGATTCAAGGCGGCGGCGATCACTAGTTCGGCGCGCCTGGGGCGCACGCACTCGAAATAGATCACGCACCCGGGTCGCAAACAGTCGGGGACGCCATACCCGTGTGCAAAGCCACTCGCCAAGGCTGCACCGAATAGTCCAGCCAGGGGCGGCAAGACACAGCCACTCCGGTGCTGGACTCAGGACGAAGACAGCGGATATCCTCGGACCCCACTGGAACCAGCCCAGACGAAATGGCGACGCACAGGGCATGCCAGCATGACCGGCATCGCAAGAGCCCCGCGCCCCTTGCGGTCTATCGATACAAGGATACCGGCGCTCGGTTTGTCTGCCAGTCCATATCGTATTTTCAAGCAGGCGCGAACAGAGGAACAGACATGAATTATTGCAGCGACTGCGGCGGGCCCATCGTCCTTGAAGTACCCGGGGGCGACAGCTTTCAGCGCCATGTGTGCTCGGCCTGCGGAATTATTCATTATAAGAATCCCCTGGTGGTGGTGGGCTGTGTGCCCGAGTGGCAAGGCAAACTGCTGCTGTGCAAACGCGCCATTGAGCCGCGCATGGGCTACTGGACGGCGCCGGCCGGCTTCCTGGAACTGGACGAAACGCTGGAGGAAGGCGCAGCCAGGGAAACCGCGGAAGAGGCCTGCGCCCGGGTCGAGATCGGCAGCATGCTGGCAGCAGTCTCGGTACGTCATACCAACCAGGTCCACATCATGTATCGGGCCAGGCTGCTGGATGGCAAGTTTGCGGCTGGCGCTGAAAGCCTGGAGGTTCGCCTGTTCAGTCCCGAGGAAATACCCTGGCAGGACATTGCCTTTCGCAGTGTTACCTTCTCGCTGCAAACACTGCTGGCCGACCCACAGGGCGGGGTGCACACCACATCATTTTGACAGGGCGGTGAACCCGGCCACTGTTCGTGCCGCCCGGGCCGTGGCAGAATAAGCCCTGCATCAGAATCCGCCACTGCTGGTGG
>JAPHSC010000108.1 GCA_026193125.1 Gammaproteobacteria bacterium | reverse complement strand
TGCCGTGAATGCCGAGTCGGCTGATCCAAATGCCCGCGTTGAGCGTTTTGGCAAGAAGGTGGATGGAAGCTGCGATTTCCAGCAAGCCTCGATTGATGCCCAGGATTCGGGTAACAGTTCGATGCGTTACGCAGCGAGTTCAATGACCTGGAAGTTCAGCTGGAAACCCAGTTCCGGCGCCGGTTGCTACGGTGTCACGATCAGGTCGGGTCTGACTGGCCAGAGCAATGGCCCGTACCTGTTCGAGTTGAGGTAAAGATTGTGGCGGCACCGGCCTGATGGTCGGTCCGCCACCTGACTTGGCAGCCGCCGCCGCACTTGTTGCGGCGGCGGTTTCTGCTATCTGGCGATCCTGAATTCAGCCCTGCCCGATCCGACGCGCCAACTCGTTCAAATACGCGGCTCGAAGCTGGGTGCCGCGCCCAGCTCCTTTTGGGCACGTTGGCCTGGATGGCCTCGGGGAGAGGCCTTGTCTTGCTATCGGTGGGGTGGCTCACCACAAGAACCCAGGCAAATGGCGCAGGTACTTTTCAACTTCACTCGAAGGATTTTGATTCAGGGCAGCGCCATTCGTAGGCGGCCTTCTTCGCTCATCGGGTCGCTCAGACCCTCGCGGTGGGCCAGGAAGGTTTCCATGCTGCTGGTTGCTGCTTCCTTCATCCCGAGACCCCACTGGGCCTGGGACATCCAGTAGTACAATTCTGGAAGGTAATTCAGGGAGGGTTGGTCATCCAGCAATATCGCCGTGGCTTCACCGTGGCGTTCCAGGCAGGTCTCGAGTTCGGCCAACGCCTCGGCGTGGTAGCCGGCTTTCACGTATGCCTTACCCTTGGCCAGACGGGCCAGCCACAGGTCGGCCAGACCGATAGCCTTGTCTAACTCATCCAGTGCGGTGACCAGGTCACCCTGTGCCATCAGTCTTTCCCCCTGGGCAATGCTCCACCAGGCCCGGGACTGGGCCTGCAACATATGCTTCAGGGGTTGAGCGACATCATCTGACTTGGCGTATTCGCCCAGCGCCACGTATTCCAGTGCGACCAGGGCGCGCTTGGCCGCCGAGGGATGCAGTTCCAACACCTTGGCGAGGCTCGTCATCGCACCCTGATGATCACCCAACAGTCTTTGCGCGCGGGCTCGAGTTATCAGTTTTGTGTTCGCCAGGGATGCGTAATTCAGGGCCAGGTCGGACTCGATGGCGCCGTTCAGCAGCGTGACTGCCTCCTGGGCTTTGCCCTGGTAAAGCAGCAGGTCTGCCCTGCCGAGGGCTGCCAGGGAAGCGCTTTGTGCATTCAGACCGGACATGGCCTGGTAGTCGGCATCCGCCTTGTCCAGTTCGTCTTTCACAGCAAGGCTGACTGCCCTGGCCAGGTAGGAGACATAAAAACCCGGGAGATCGACCATCAGGCTGTCGGATATCTCAATGGCCGAGGTGAAATCTCCCGCGTACATGGAATACAGGGCGTAGTTGCCCCGGTAAATGGCGATCTTCGGGTAGATAGCCAGGGCCTTGCGACCCGCATCCATAGCCTCGGGAAATTGCAGGTTCAAGAAATAGGCGACAGCCAGGTTGTTATAACTGGCGTCATCGGCCGGGTAGCGTTCTACCAGCTGATTAAAGCTTTCTATAGCTTGTGCGTAGTTGCCAGTGGTAGACAGGTAGTAGTTACCTAATGTCCGGTATTTCTCGCGGGGTGTCATCGAGTCCAGGAGTTCCAGCGCCTTTTCCCACGCCTGCTGTGACTCGTCCTGTCGGCCAAGCCGGTGGGCTGAATTTGCCCAGCCTGCGTAGACGCGCCCAAATTTCGGATCAGCCTCCAGCGCCAATTTATACTTCTCGATGGCCTTGTCGTCTTCACCGTGATTGCTGAGGTCCTTGCCCTCCAGGTACAGGTGGGCAGCCTCCAGGCTTCCGGCGGTAAAGGTTTCCCTGGCAGCTTCAATACCGTCAGCGCTGACGTCGCCGAGTTCCTTGCGCACTGCGGTGGCTAACTCGCCGATGGCTGACAGCACTGCCGCCCGGTCCCTGGCCTTAACCTCACTGTTGACCACCTCCTCGTTGGTCTCAGTGTTCACCGCGGACACGCCCATCAGGTAGCCGGATCCCTCGGGCTTGATATAGCCTTGAAGCACCATCTTTATGCCTTCCCGCACGGCGACCAGTTGTGCAGCTGCTCCGTCCAGAGTCGCGCCGGGTTTTAGTTGCTCTGCCACTTGCCTGGCGGTATCGCGTGAGAAAGAACTGATGAACGGGGCGCCTTCAAGCCCCAGGGCCAGGGATTGTTCCAGGGTGCCGGAGAAGATGGTCTCACCGGTTTCGTTGTTGAAATCGGCGATCAGGATTGAGACCGGGTCGGGGATAGCTTCAACTATCGGGCCGCCCTTGCGAGTGAAATTCATGTAGAGAGAAAAACTCAGCGCAATCACCAGGAAGGCGATGACGGCAAAGTCTTTCTTGCGCATCGCCAGGGGGTCCGCTGCCTCGGCCTGGCGCGCTGCCTCTTCGTCGGTGAGGATGCCCTGGCTCGTGAAATCGAAATGCCAGGCAGCGGCAATGACTACGGGAAACAGGGCAATCATGCCGATGGTGACGAACTTGAAGGTCCAATCTGGCGCGTCGAAAACCGGCAGGATGTTATTTGCTGCTTCTATAACGGCCAGGGCAACACCGATATATATACCGATGGACCGAAATACCTTGCGTCGCCTTAGTTCACTTATCAGCCTTTTCACGGTTTCCTGCGAACCCTCATGCTTGCTTTTTATTTGACTGGGAGTCTAGCACGATGTCCTGAAAATCGTGGCGTCGAGGCCGCCGGCAAGGTGCGGCGAATGACGGCCAGGTGCGGCCACGCGGGCCGCCCCTGTATGGGGCGGCCCGGGGCCAGCAAGGCTATCAGGACTTGGGTTCTTCCTTGGCTTCTGTCGCTTCTGCTTCAGCAGGCTGGATCTCCAGCAGTTCTACTTCAAAGCGCAGCACCGAAGCCGGCGGAATGGTGGGAGGTGAGCCACGATCGCCATAGGCGGTATCGGGCGGACACACCAGGGTGGCCTTGGCGCCCACTTGCATGTTCTGCAGACCTTCGGTCCAACACGGAATCACCCTGTTCAGAGGGAAAGTCGCCGGTTCGCCGCGTTCTACCGAGCTATCGAAAACAGTGCCATCGCTAAGGGAGCCGGTGTAGTGCACGGTGACAGAGTCAGTCGGGCCGGGTATGGCGCCGCTGCCCGCAAGCTGCTCGATGTATACCACGCCGCTTTCAGATTGCTTGGCGCCAGGCAAGGCTGCCTGGGTAGCGAGAAAGGCAACGCTGGCCTCCCTTTCGCGTGCCACGGCAGCCATCATGCGCTCACGTGCCAATTCGTTCAGTTTCTCGGTGTATTCCTCGCGGTTTACTACCGGTTCCTTGCCCAGGATGCCGTCTTTCAAACCGATGGACACCATGTCCACTTCTGCCTCGGTCAACTCCAGACGTTTCAGATCACTGCCCAGGGCCAGGCCCAGGGTATACATGGTCTTGTCCAATTCGCTAACTGGTGCAGCGGGGGCCTTTTCTTTTGCGGTGCAAGCGCTCAGGCCGGCAATCATGGCCAGGCTGGTGAGTACCAGCACGGAAATACGTTTAGACATGGGAATCCTATCCAGTTGAGTTTGAAAGCGTAAAGCCTATCCGATTTGACCGGGGCTTGCTATGCCGGGGCGGGGTTTTCTGAGCCAGGTGCCAATCTTGCTGCCCTGGGCAACCCAGGCATGCTCTCGTGGGCCGGTCCTATCCGTCGCGTTGCCAGGTGGAATATCCCGCCTTCAGCCCTGGTCTGTCCGGCCAGCTGCCTTCGGCTCCTTATATGTCTGTCACTGCGCTGCAGGGGTGAATCCGCCAGCGGCGAAATATTCAAGAACGGGCCTGGCCGAAGAGATCCAGGTAGGCGCTGTTCTGGATGTGGCCGTTGGCGCCCAGCTTGTCCCGGCGCACCCGGTGTTCGAAGGAAAATACATCAGAGTTGTTCAAGGCATTAATTTTCCTGAAATTACCTTGACGGACCAAAGCAGGGGCAAGAGTGCTAGCGGTGATCCAGGCGGTTGCCAGCCCACGCAACATGAGGGAGTTGCGGATTGTTTCCGGGCCCGATTTTGTCTAAGGTTGGGCCCCTGTCCAGGGGAGCGAGTATGACAAGCTATCTAAGCAAGATTTTCGGCACTTCGCCCGTTGACCCTATACAGGAACACATGGACACATGTTTCCAGGCGGCCAAGAAATTGACCCCGTTTTTCAAGGCCGTGGTGGATGACGACTGGGAGACCGCAATCGCAGTGCGGGCCGAGATCGTAGAACTCGAATCACGCGCTGATGATCTGAAAAGCCAGGTACGTTCCAATCTTCCCAAGAATCTGTTCCTGCCGGTGCCCCGGGAGGACTTGCTTGAGTTGTTGTCTTACCAGGACAAGATTGCCAATCGCGCCAAGGAAGTATCCGGACTGGTGCTGGGCCGCAAGATGAAGATTCCGCCCGAGATCAAAGTGGATTTTCTGGCCTATGTCTCGCGCAATGTGGATGCGGCCAAAAAGGCACGCAAGAGCATACGTGAACTGGATGAATTGTTTGAAACCGGGTTCCGCGGAGCGGAGGCAAAGCTCGTCGAGTCCATTGTGGCCGAGCTGGACCAGATAGAAAATGACACAGACGATATGCAGGCCAAGCTCAGGGCCAGGATTTTTGCCATAGAGGATGAGTTGAAACCTGTGGATGTGATGTTTCTATATCGAATCCTTGAACTTACTGGTGATGTGGCAGACCGCGCCGAGTCCGTCGGCCACCGTCTTGAACTGATACTCTCCCATTAAAAATAAGCAAAGGGTTCTCCGATGGCATTCGAATTCTTGATGACTAACGGAGGGTACTACCTCGCGTTGGCGGCGCTTTTTGGTATTTTCATGGCCTGGGGCATAGGCGCGAACGATGTGGCCAATGCCATGGCCACCTCGGTGGGCTCCAAGGCGTTGACGGTGCGACAGGCGATTATGGTTGCCGCCGTATTTGAATTCGCGGGTGCGGTGCTTGCCGGCGGTGCGGTGACCTCCACCATACGCAAGGGTATCGTCGATTCATCGCTGCTGGTTGATAAGCCCGAGGTACTGGTACTGGGCATGCTGGCCGCCTTGTTGGCGGCGGGCTGCTGGTTATTGCTGGCGTCTCGTAATGGCTGGCCGGTGTCCACCACTCATTCCATTGTGGGCGCTATTGTGGGCTTCGCCGTTGTCGGCATGGGTATCGAGTCAGTCAAGTGGGACAAGGTGCTCACGATTGTTGCCAGCTGGGTGGCCTCGCCCCTGACGGCCGGCATCATTGCCTTCCTGATCTATAACTCGGTGCAGTGGCTAATCCTGTCACGCGAAGACCCCCTTGAGCGCGCACGTCGCTATGTTCCTTTCTACATGTTCGCGGCCGCCTTTGTGATGACGCTGGTGACCTTGTTCAAGGGCCTCAGTCATGTGGGTATACATGTGACCACGGTCGAGGCCTATCTTCTTGCCACGTTCTTTGGTGTGTTGATTGCCCTGATCGGCAAGTACTTCATCAGTCGTATCAAGGTCGACAAAAAGGCCGAAAAGAAGTTTCACTATTACACGGTGGAAAAGGTTTTTGGCATATTGATGGTCGTGACCGCCTGCGGCATGGCCTTTGCCCATGGCTCCAATGACGTGGCCAATGCAGTCGGTCCGGTGGCGGCGGTGATTTCAGTGGTCCAGACCAATGCTGTGGGTCAGAGTGCAGGCGTATCCATCTGGGTATTGCTGATGGGCGGTATTGGCATCGTGATCGGACTGGCGACGTACGGCCGGCATGTCATCGCCACGGTGGGATCGAAAATTACCCACCTGACACCCAGTCGCGGCTTTGCGGCTGAATTGGCCGCGGCGACCACTATTGTATTTGCCTCGGGCACCGGCATGCCTATTTCTACCACCCATACGCTGGTCGGCGCGGTGTTGGGAGTGGGTATGGCACGTGGAATATCTGCCATCAACATGGACGTGGTGGGCAGGGTTTTCCTGTCCTGGGTGGTCACGATTCCCGCCGGCGCGGGCCTGGCCATCCTGTTCTTCTATATTCTCAAGGCGATTTTTATGTAGGTCGGCCTGGTCCTCTAAAGGCGCTGCTCAAAGCGATCCTTGAGCGGCGCCTGCCCCGGGCTGCTTGAGCATACCCGGTCTACTCCCCATACTCTGATTTCCAGGTTCTTGTCGGGGAGCTTCCATGTCTGATGTTTTCTTGAGCGATCTCGCCAGCGAGTTGCGTGAGTTCGCGGACGAGCGGGATTGGGAAAAATTCCATAACCCGAAGAACCTGGCCATGGCCCTGGCGGCCGAATGTGGCGAGTTGCTGGAGCAGTTCCAGTGGCTGACCGCGGAGCAAAGCTCGCAGCCCGATCCCCAACGCCTGGAGGACATTGCTGCTGAAATGGCGGACGTGCTGATTTACCTGGTCAGGCTCGCCGATCGTCTGAATCTTGATCTGCCGGCAGCGGTGGCGGCCAAGCTTGAGCATAATCGACGCAAGTATCCTGCCGACCAGGTCAGGGGCGACGCGCGTAAATACGACGAGTATAAATAGCCCGTGAATTACCGACATGCATTTCATGCCGGCAACTTTGCCGATGTGTTTAAGCACCTGGTGCTGCTGTCATTGTTGCAGAGGTTCCGAACCAAGGAAAAACCCTTCAGCTATGTTGAGACCCATGCGGGCAGGGGTTTGTACGATTTGCAGGGAGCGCCGGCCAGGCGTACCGAAGAGGCGCGGGCAGGGATATTAAAACTGGTGCCGGAAGCTGACTGGCCCAATGAATTTCGCGACTACCTTGAGCTGGTGAAGGATATGCCGGGAAACGCAGAGGAACTGCGCTGGTACCCCGGCTCCCCGCTGATAGCGCAAGCCATGTTGCGCGAGCAGGACAGGGCTCTACTGGTTGAGCTGCATCCGGAGGAGGCTGGCGAGCTAAAGCGAATCCTGGGCCATGACGCCAGGTTCAGTGTGCATTGCAGGGACGGCTGGGAGGCCTTGAAGGGCCTGTTGCCACCCTCCCCGAGGCGAGGTTTGTTGCTGGTAGACCCGCCGTTCGAGAAGCCGGATGAATTTTCC
This sequence comes from Gammaproteobacteria bacterium, assembly GCA_026193125.1. Taxonomy (GTDB): domain Bacteria; phylum Pseudomonadota; class Gammaproteobacteria; order Steroidobacterales; family BM003; genus CAKZML01. The sequence continues at coordinate 5,055 of JAPHSC010000108.1, read as the reverse complement.
GATATTTTTGCCGGGCTGGACCAGGTGCAGCAGCGCTGGGCCAACGCCACGGTCGTGGTGTGGTACCCGATCAAGCGTCGCGCGGATCTTGAGCAGGTGTACCGGCGCTTGTCCGGAGGCGCCTACGGTGAGGTATTGAGGGCGGAGTTTTGCCTGCACCCGGATGATACCGATACTCGGCTCAATGGAGCCGGTGTTTTTGTGCTCAGACCGCCGTGGATGCTGGACCAGGACATTCAGCGCTGGCTGCCTGAACTGGGTCCCGCATTGACCGGTCAACAGGCTTTCAGGAGCCGGGTGGACTGGTTGTCTGCCCAGGTGTAGGCGCATTCGCGCCAAATCCGGCAATCTGCCGGAGTGTGAGGCAGATCAAGTGACGCGGCTGTGTCTGTGGTCATAATGCAGTGGATCGTGGGTAAAGTAGCGCCCGAGACGCGGAGAACTGGAGCTGGTGTCCAAAGTATTGGTAGTTGAGGAAGATTCCAGGACCAGGACATGGCTGGTTCACATGATTACATCGGTCTTGTCCAAGGCCGATGTAGATCTTGGGCGTGCCAACGATTTCCAGCAACTTCTCGACAAGCTTTCCCGCCATCGCCTGGACCTGCTGGTGTTGGGTTTGAAGTTCAGCGGTACTGGCGGGGTTTGTGAGAATAGTTTTGAAAATCTGCGGCGGGTCCTGGCCATGGCCAAGTGCCCCCCGGTTATCGTGATTGGTGAGGGTGGTGACGAGCTGGACGCGGTCAAGGTCATGAAGCTGGGGGCCACGAATTTTATTCCCAAGCGTCTGCTGGCACAGGGTCTCATGAGCGAGGCGCTGGAAGACGCATCCAGAGAACAAAAGCGCAGGCGTGAGGGCGCTCTGTGGGATGATGTGCGCATCCCCGAGCTTGCCGGATACAAGATCATTCGCTCCCTGGCCCGCACCCGGCGATCCGAGGTCTACCTGGCCCTTTCGGAGCCCCTGGGCCATGAAGTCGTGCTGAAGTTGATGGACCGGCCCGTCGCCGAGGATGACGACCGCACCTATCAACGGTTCAAGCGCGAATACAGTTTCACGGTGGAACTGGAGAGTCCCAGGCTCGCGCGTATTTTTGATTTTGGTGAGACCGACGACTCTGCCTTCATCGTGATGGAATATTTCCCGGAAGGTGATTTAAAACAACGTATGGCCGGACCCATATTGCCCAAGCAGGCGGTCCGTTATATTTACCAGATTTGTGAGGCCCTTGAGACCATCCATGCCAAGGGCATTATCCACCGCGACCTGAAACCCTCGAACATCATGCTCAGGCCGGATGACTCCATCGCCCTGATAGATTTCGGGCTGGCCCACTTCAGTCATGCCACCACCCGCCTGACCGGGATTAGGGAAATCCAGGGCACGCCGCATTACCTCAGCCCGGAACAGGCTGCAGGCCAACCTGTGGACGAGCGCAGTGATCTGTATTCCCTGGGCGTCATCCTCTATGAACTCCTGTCCGGCGAAAAGCCGTATTCCGGCAAGACGGCGCTGGATGTGCTGGATAAGCACAGACGGGCGCCGGTTCCTACCTTGCCTGGGTTTGTGTCGCGTTTTCAGTCCTTGCTGGACCGACTGATGGCCAAGGCAGGTGACGACCGTTTCGCCAATGTGCAGCTGGTGATGCGGGAAATCGTTGCGTTCTATCCAAGCCTGGAACCCGCAGCGCCTGAACCAGGCTCCAATACGGCAGAATAAAGTCCACCGTTCCACGATCTGGGACAGCCCCAAGAATCATCTTGGTGCCGGCTGGAGGTATTGGTTATGCTGCCTCGCGCGATCCCTGATAATGAAAGTCGCTGATAAAGGAGAGAGATATGGGAACCTGTCGTGGTTTCTTACTTCTGGTGGGCCTGTGCCTGAGCACCGCAGGATGGGCCGAGGGTAAACGCGCCATTGTCCTGGACGACCTGGCGAACTACGCCAATCTATCCAGTCCCTCTGCCTCGTCCGATGGCAAGTGGGTTGCCTACACTGTCGGCCGGGATGACCTGGAGGAAAACGAGAGTCAGACCCAGGTCTGGGTCAGCGCCTGGGATGGGTCGCGTCTGACCCAGTTCACTACCGCCAAGGAATCCTCCACCTCACCCGGGTATTCACCCGATGGCAAGTGGCTGGCCTTGCTCTCCAGCCGTGGCAGAGAGGATGGCGCAAGCCAGTTTTGCGTAATGCCCAGCGATGGCGGCGAGGCCAGGTGCCTGACTGATCTGCCCGGTGGCGTCAGCGAGTACGACTGGGCTCCAGACAGCAAGCGTGTCGTGCTGGTGTCCAAGCTGGATCCCGAATACGACCCGGAGGCCGACGAAGACAAGAAACCCGAGCCCATCGTCATCGACCGTTACCATTTCAAGCAGGACTATGTGGGCTTCATGCGCAAGGAGCGTTCGCACCTCTTCTTGTTTAATATCGAAACCGAAGAGAGCGTTCAGCTGACTGACGGCAACTATGAAGAATTTTCCCCGTCTTTTTCTCCTGATGGAAAACGGATAGCTTTTTCAAGCAAGCATGGCGAGGATCCAGATCGCCACGATAATTCCGACGTCTACGTGATGGACGCTACCGCCGGTGCCGAGGCCCGCCAGCTGACCACCAACCAGGGTGCAGACGGGCGTCCCAAGTGGAGTCCCGATGGCAAGTCCATAGCCTATTTGCATGGCGGTTCGCCCGATCTTGCCTGGTACGGCCTGGTGCGAATCGGCATCGTGCCGGCGGACGGTGGCGAGGCTCGGGTACTCACTGCCGACCTGGACCGAAATGCCTCATCTCCTCAATGGTCGGCCAATGGCAAGGATATATATTTCCTCCTGGAAGATGACCAGAGCGTTCAACTTGCCAAGGTCCCCGCCAAGGGCGGCAAGATTACCCGCCTGACCCCGGCCGGTCAGGTGGTGGCCCAATTTGAGATAGGACCGGCTGGCATCGTCATGCTGACCAGCAGCCCTTCCATGCCTTACGAATTACAGGTGCTTGAAGGCTCAAGCACACGCCAGCTAACGCATCACAATGCCTGGCTGGATAATGTGGCCCTCGCCCAGGTGAAGGCGATCAGCTTCAACTCTGCCGATGGCACCGAGGTGCATGCCCTGCTGATGACGCCGGTGGCGGCCGACGATGGTCCACGGCCGACATTGATGCGTTTGCATGGGGGGCCCGTATCCCAGCGCCAGTTCGAATTCGAGTTCAATTTCCAGCTGCTGGCGGCCCATGGTTACATGATAGTTGCACCGAACTTCCGCGGCAGCACCGGACGTGGTGAAGATTTTCAGCGAGCCATTTTTGCCGACTGGGGCCACGTGGACCTGGAGGATTCCCTGGCTGCCGTGGATTACCTGGTGGACAAAAAGCTGGCCGATCCGGATCGCCTGGGCGTATTTGGATGGAGCTACGGTGGCATCCTGACCAATTACGTGATTGCCAGCGACAGCCGTTTCAAAGTGGCTATAAGCGGCGCCAGTATGTCCAACATGCTCGGTGGTTACGGCCATGACCAGTACATCACGGTCTGGAATTCCGAGCTGGGAGCGCCCTGGGAGAACCTGGATACCTGGCTGAAACTGTCCTACCCTTTCCTGCATGCCGATCGTATTACCACTCCGACCCTGTTCCTGGTGGGTCAAGAGGACTGGAATGTACCCTTGCATGCGACGGAACAGATGTACCAGGCGCTGAAGCAGCTGGAAGTGGAAACCGAAATGGTGATCTATCCCGGCGAACATCATGGTCTGAGCAGCCCGGTCTTCAAGGTGGACAGGTTGCAACGTTATATTGATTGGTTTGATAAGCACCTGGGCACAGTGGGCCAGGAATGAAACGCGCGTGTCGGCGGGTTAAATGCACTCAGAGGAATTGTTGATGACAAAAGATATTCGTTGCCTTGCCGGTAGTTTCCCCCGGGCCTTGTTGCTTGGTCTGTTCTCGATTGCCATGTTTCCGGCAAGCGCCCTCGCAGATGCGGAGTCGGACAGGCAGGCGCGAGATATATACGAGGACCTGGTGAATTTCCCGTCCAGCCACAATCGTGGTGGCACCGAGGCTATCGCCCGGTATGTGGCCAAGGTCATGCTGGAAGGCGGATTCCCGGCTGAAGACGTGCATGTACTGGGTCCGCGCCCTGAAATCATGGGTGTCGTAGTACGTTACCGCGGCCGCGGCGAGGGACGCCCGGTGATGTTGATGGCGCACCTGGATGTGGTGGAAGCGGAGCGCGAGGACTGGAGCATGGACCCGTTTACCTTCGTGGAGAAGGACGGGTATTTCTATGGTCGGGGCACCTCGGATAACAAGGCAGGGGATGCATCCCTGGTCGCGAATTTCCTGCGTCTGAAGAAAGAAGGCTTTGTGCCTGCGCGCGACATGATTATGGTGCTCAGCGGCGACGAGGAAACCGTGGCCGAAAGCATCAAGTATTTGTTGACGGAGCAGCGTGACCTGGTTGATGCCGAGTTTTCATTAAATACCGACGGTGGTGGTATCCCGTATGTGGATGGCAAGCCTGCCGCGTTCGTGATCCAGGGCGCCGAGAAGGTCTACCTGACGTTCAAGCTTGAAGTCACCAACCCGGGAGGACACAGCTCGGTCCCGCGGCCCGATAATGCGATTTATGAATTGGCTGCCGGGCTGGTGAAGCTGGGCGAGTACAATTTCCCAGTCAGCCTGAACGACGTCACTCGCAGCTTCTTTCAGTCATCGGCGTTATCGCAGGACCCGCAACACGCCGCAGCCATGCAGGCCCTGGTCAACGATACGGCCACGCCAGAGCAACTGGCCTTGCTGGCAAAGTCTCCTGTTTACAATTCCATGATGCGCACCACCTGTGTGGCCACGGAGCTGCTTGGCGGGCATGCCGAAAACGCCTTGCCCCAGATGGCCCAGGCCACTGTCAATTGCCGCGTCTTGCCCCAGGACTCGCCCGCCCAGATCGAGGCGACCCTGAAACAGGTGCTGGGTAATGACGACATCAAGTTGACTGCGACGTTCCCCGCGATAGCCAGCCCACCCTCGCCAATGACGCCGGCAATCATGGAATTGCTCGG
>JAPHSC010000342.1 GCA_026193125.1 Gammaproteobacteria bacterium | reverse complement strand
TCCGTTTCCACACCCCGCTCATCAAACCGGACATGCAGATTTCCCAAGCCGTTAAGTTAATCTGTTGATTGTTTTGGAAGCTGGGTGACCTTACTCCACCGAGCTGTTTGGCCCGACTCGGCAGGAACAGGGCAGTGCGTGCGGTCTGAGGTCAGGAAAAATAAATGATATCTTCATAGTCCAGCGGTGCTTGAGCAAGTCCAAGACGTTCGGCCGGCGTTTTGCCATCCTTGCCCGGCAGGATGTAGTTGTGGACTGTGCGCATGATATCAAGCACCGTGGCAACATTCCCCGGATTGTACGGTGAGTAACCGTTCCAGATCCGGCCCTTGTTGGACTTGGAATGGATCGGCCGTACGAGCAGGGACAGCCGTCGGCGTACTTGGTTAAAAAACGAATCGACTCCGTGCAGGCTCGCCTTGTTGTAGAGCCAAGCTTTGTGGTCTTCGTCGTAGTCGCCAAGATCGGTGAGGCAGGCCACGGCCTTATCTGGCTCGCCCATGGTCGGGAAGGGATGGTCAAGCCACTGATCCTGCCATTTTCCGCGCGTCGTCATGGCTGCTAAACGCTCTTTGATCAGTTCTCGCTTGACCTCCTGCGGCTTCATGCCTGGGTGCGCGGCTTTTGCCTGCTCGAACACTGCTTTAGCGTTGTTGTACCTGTGGCGTCTTTCGTCCACCGTCAGCCCCTTGTTGATGCGTACATAGAAAGCGTCCGCTGTGCGGCCCCGGATCTCGTCGTGGAAGGCCGCCAGGCATGCCGCTCTGAGGCCAGGATCTTGATCGATGAAGAAGCGCCATTTCTGGACATTGCCCAGCAGTCGCTTGAGGAAGAAAAAGTGTCCGTACATCGTATACTCGCCATGGATCTGCATGCCATATTCGGGGAGTCGCTCTAGCGGTGATGGCGCATCGGGGCTTTCAATGTCATCACGCATCAATGCCGCAGCATAGGTGTCATCAATTGCGGTTGACAGGCTGAGATTGCGCCGCTTCGTAGCCATTGACCTTGAGCTGGCTTCGTCGTGGTCGGTATTGAGCCAATGTCGGGCAAAGCGTCGATGCGGATAGGGTTTGTGGAGGTCGCCATTGGTCTCGACTTCGGCCTGGATGGCTGCGGCGTCGAGCGAAGGGTCGAAGTTGAGATGTACACCGAAGCAGTAGCCGTGTTCGTTGTCCACCGCTGCAATGGCCGATAGCTGGATGTTGCGCTTGTCCTTGCGAACCTGCCAGTTCACCAGATAGTCCTGCCGATCTACGCCGAGGTATAGCCGACGGATGGCAAGGTTGGTTAAGGCGCGCTCCCGGTGGGCAGCAAATGCCTGGCACTGGCGATGGAAGAAGGCCAGGCGATGATAGAAGGTTTGGGGAGCGATGTTGGTGACTTCGATAAAGCGTCGCACTGGCATCTTGTTGACCAGGAGTTTGAAAATAATTTTGTTCTTATGATGATCCCTTTGCCGAGCGGTGGCCTTAGTGTTCCGGGAGAACGTCTTACCACAGACGCTGCAACGCCAGCGGGGATTACCAATCGCGGTCTTGCCGAATGAGGCATACGCTCCGGCAATTCCGACGGGCACCTGATTGGTATGGTTGGCACAAGCCTCGTTGGGGCAGTACACCTCACCAGGAGGCGATAGGTAGGATCCCATCCGCTCGACTTCCTCTACGATGCCGAGGTTGCTCTTGAGAGGGAATTCTACGCCGCAGACCGTGCAAATACAGGCAGCAATACCTTTGCTACGATCCAGGGTATAGCGATTTTTTCCGCGGACCGACGTTTGTTCTGGTGCAACGCCGTAGTTCGCGCAGACCGGTGACTTGCAATGGTTGACCTGGACCCCACCATGGTCGGGAGGTATCCGGGGGTGGTTTCGATTAGACGTTGAGGAAGATTTCTCCTGCATGATCCAAAGTCAAATGGCATTGAACATGAGCACCTTACATCCGTTAACCATCTTGGATCAACAGATTAACTTAACGGCTTGCAGATTTCCCGCATCCGGCTTTCGGACAAAACATCACGCCTTCGCCCACGGCACGTTATGTTTCAGACAAGTCAGACGAACGAGACCCAGCGTCTCGTAGAGGTACACGTCAGGATAAGCCGTGCCCCCACTGCGTCTGACCTTGTGCTTGTTACGTAACCACCGACGCAACCGCATCGTGGTGTAACTGTCGAGCGCACTGTATGCACGGCTGACGCTCCCTACTTGAAAATAGTTCGCCCAACCCCGCAACATGCGGTTCAACTTGTCCACCAACGCTGTGGTCTCTTGCCAACTCATCGCCTCGGCGGTCAGCGCATGGATCTTTCTCACCATGTGCTGGATACTTCGCTTCGATGGCCGGTAGCCAAGTCGAGCCTGCCCCGTGCACATCGAATACATCCGCCCAAACGTAAAACCCAGAAAGTTGAACCGCTCTTCCGGTACCTTGCAGATGCGTGTCTTTTCCTCATTGACCGTGAGCTTCAGCTGACCCATGATCTCGCGCATTCTCAGCTCGGCCTCCTCGGCCTTGCCACGTTTGCACAGGATCACCAGATCATCTGCATAGTTCACGATCCGGCTG
>JAPHSC010000367.1 GCA_026193125.1 Gammaproteobacteria bacterium | reverse complement strand
CATCGCCATTCGTGCTTACGAGAAAATCGGCTTCGAGATGTCGGCCTACAAAATCATGGTGAGACGGCAAGGCCAGTCTGCATGATGTGCATACAGCGCAGGGCAGCTGTGCGAACTGCCGAGTCCTCCAAGTACCCGGAAAACCACCAGAAATAGAGTACCCGGACCCTTGCCGGGGGCTTCCAGAAGCCTTGCTGTGCCTCGAAAGACGGCCCGCTGTCCATGCTGAACATTGAAAAAAACGCCGTATTTCTATACGCTCATAGTCAGGTTTTTGCCGGGGATATGGACGGTGCTCGGACAAATACTGGATACAAAACAAGATTCCCCCGAATCGGGCTCAGACATGCGGGTCGGGAGGGAATTGCTCAAGGCCACGGCGCCATTCGCGGTTGAATCCGTGCCCAGGAGCTGGTGGCAGGTGGGCTCCACCTTCGCGCTGCTTCTCGTCTCGCTGACCGGTGCCGGCATTGCGCCCGGCTGGCCGCTGCGCCTGATGCTGAGTCTGCTTGGGGCATTGGCGATGGTACGTGCCTTCATCACCTACCACGACTACATGCATGGGGCCATCCTGAAAGATTCGCGCCTGGCGTCGATTATTTTTCGTACCTATGCCGCGCTTGCGCTGACCCCACCGAATTCCTGGAGAAAGAGTCATAATTACCACCACCGCCACGTGGGCCAGGTATCCGACGTCAGCATAGGCGCTTTCCCCGTTATCACCACCAAGATGTGGCGTGAGGCGTCCTGGAAGACACGTCTGAGCTATCGCGTGGAGCGTCATCCCCTGACCGTGCTGTGCGGGTACGTCACGATCTTCCTTTTAAGCGTCACGCTGTTGCCCTTGTTCAAAAAGCCCCTGCGGCACCTGGACTCACTGGTGGCATTACTCGCCCATGCGACCCTGATTACCGTTTTGTGGGTGTATGGTGGATTCGATGTGGCGTTCTTTGTGGTGTTACTGCCGATGAGCGTGGCCTCGGCACTTGGCAGTTACCTGTTCTTTGCCCAGCACAGCTTCAAGAACATGCATATTCTGACCCCCGGGACCTGGAATTTTTATCGGGCGGCTATGGAATCCTCCAGCTACCTGCGCCTGAACAAGGTCATGCAATGGTTCACCGGGAATATCGGGTTTCACCATGTTCACCACCTGAACATCCGCATTCCCTTCTATCGCCTGCCCGAGGCGATGCAGGCAATTCCGGAGCTACAGTCCCCGGAAACGACCACCCTCGCACCGCGCGACATTCTGTCGTGTTTCCGGTGCTTCCTGTGGGACGAGGGTCTGCAGCGCATGGTGTCCTATCGCGAGGCGAGGCAGTTGGCAGCCGCCGCCTAGGACAGCCGCCCGGACGGAAACGACAGCACTGTCGGGCGGTACGCGCCGGGCCCGCCTGTTCTCACACTCTCTCCCCCAGGTGACCCCGGGGATATGCAAGCTGGATTCAGGTAGGATCGCCGGTAGGCGAAACAGCGCTTGACCAGGGCAGAGATGGAGCAGGAATGAGCATATTCACTATCAGTGCGATCCTGGTGGGGCTTTCCGCCCTGTTCGGCTATATCAATCATCGTCTTTTGCACCTGCCGCATACGATCGGGCTGGTGGTGATCGCACTGGCTGCTTCGCTGTCGATTATCGGGATCGACCTGCTCGATCCGCACCTCCACATTGCCCGGCAAGTTACCGGCGTACTGCGGCAGATCGATTTCAATGACACCCTGATGCACGGCATGCTGAGCTTTCTGTTATTTGCGGGCGCCCTGCATGCCGATGTTTCCGCCTTTACCTCCCAGCGCCTGACGATCGGCGTGATGGCCGTCCTGGGTACCTTGATTTCCACCTTTGTGGTCGGCGTACTGATGTGGTTCTTGCTGGGCAGCCTGGGGATAGCGATGCCCTTTATCTGGGCCATGGTGTTCGGCGCGCTGATCAGTCCCACCGATCCGGTTGCTGTTCTCGGTCTGTTCAAGACGGTGAAGGTTCCTGCCTCCCTGCAGGCAAAAATGTCCGGCGAATCCTTGTTTAATGACGGAGTCGGCGTAGTGGTGTTCACGGTGGTGCTGGCGATTGCGCTTGCCGGCGGTGAACATGGCGCTGCCCTGGGTGTGGCGGGCGTAGCCAAATTGCTGCTTACCGAGGTGGCCGGCGGCGCGTTGCTGGGTATGCTCGCCGGGTACATCGGCTACCGCGCCATGTACGGTATCAACGAGCCCAGCCTGGAAGTTCTCATCACGCTGGCGCTGGTCATGGTTGCCTACGCGCTGGCCCTGTCGCTGCATATGAGCGGACCGATCGCCATGGTGGTCGCCGGACTGTTCATCGGCAATCGCGGTGTGAAGTTCGCCATGAGTGAGCAAACCCGCGACTACGTGCTGACCTTCTGGACCCTGATTGACGAGATTCTCAATTCGGTCCTGTTCCTGCTGATCGGTCTGGAAGTCCTGGTGGTTGCTGCGGGTGGTGACCATTTGTGGATTGGCTTGCTGGCCATCCCGGTGACACTCCTGGCACGCACGCTGAGCGTCGTCATTCCGGTCACTGTCCTGTCGCACTGGAAGACCTTTACCCGGGGCGCGGTACCTGTATTGATCTGGGGTGGTCTGCGGGGCGGAATTGCAGTGGCGCTGGCCCTGTCTCTGCCCGAGACCCCATACAAGGCCGTCATCCTGAGCGTCACCTACGGTGTCGTACTGTTCTCAATCATCGTCCAGGGTCTGACCGTAAAACCGCTGGTCAAAAAGATCATTCGGCAGTAAGTCTTGGCACGACGGGTGTGCGACGGGATTCAGGCTTCACCAGCAGCATCTGGACATTGCCGATGGCCCGCTCCATGAACGCACCTTCGCAGTAGCAATAGTAATATTCCCACATGCGCAGGAATTGCTCCGAATAGCCCATGCCGCGAATATCGGCAAGCTTCTTGTGAAAACGCTCGCGCCAGTGCCGAAGAGTGGTGGCGTAGTGTTCGCCTATGTCTTCAAGATGGTACAGACGCATATCGGTACGCGCGCCGACGGATTGCAGCATGGCGGTGACCGATGGCAGGAAGCCGCCGGGAAAGATATAACGCTGTATGAAGTCGACCGACTTCAGGGCCGCCTCGTAGCGCTGCTCCGGGATGGTGATGGCTTGCAAGGCCATCATGCCGCCCGGCTTGAGCCGCTGGGAGCAGCAGGAAAAATAGGTATCCAGGTAGGCATGACCGACGGCCTCGATCATTTCGATAGAGACGACCTTGTCGAACTCACCTTCCAGTTCCCGATAATCCTTGAGTAGCAGGGTGATGCGATCATCCAGACCGGCCTGGGTGACCCTGGCCCGGGCGAAGTCATACTGCTCCCGGGAAATCGTGGTGGTCGTGACCCGGCAGCCATAATGCGTGGCTGCATGGATGGCGAAGCCGCCCCAGCCGGTGCCGATTTCCAGCACGTGGTCGTCAGCACTCAATTCAAGTTTCTGACAGATACGGTCCAGCTTGGCCGCCGACGCTTCTTCCAGACTCATGTCAGGCCGGTCGAACACCGCCGCAGAATACATCATGGCGTCATCCAGCCACAGGCTGAAGAATTCATTGCCCAGGTCGTAGTGCGCCGAGATATTGCGGCGTGCCCCAGACTTGGTGTTCCGGTTAATCCAGTGCAGCGCCTTGCGCAGGGGATTTGCCAGGCGGGCCAGGCCGCCGCCCAGGTTCTCCAGCACATTCCGGTTCACCACCAGCAGGCGTATCAGTCCGGTCAAGTCGTCGCAGTGCCAATAGCCGAGCATGTAAGCTTCGGCCGCGCCTACTGCACCGCCCAATGCCAGGCTGGTATAGAAGCGGCCGTCAGTCACTCGAATAGTAGCGCTTAGTTCGCTTTCTCTCTCGTTACCCACAAAGCCCTGGTAGCCATAACCGTCATATATTTTCAGACGGCCGCATCTCAGGTGGGCCAGTCGCCCCAGCACCAGTTTTCTCGCCAGTCTCTCGGTGCCACGCATGTTATAGGGCGTGGGATGAAAGTCTTCGACATCCATTGGTGATTCGTATTCGCTCATGGTCTTGCCTCGGGGGAGGTTTGTTTTTCAGGATGGGTAACAAAGGGAACACCCTTGAGCCATAGCTTCAGCGCCTGCCAGTAGATACCGGCGGCCACCTTGAGCGTCATGGGAGGGTAACTGGCCAGCACGCCTGCCAGCGTTCTGCCGGTGATCTCTTGCCGGTGTAGCCGCAGGGTGGCGCCGAAAAACGATTCGTCTCGTGTCCTGTTGCTGATGCCTACACGCAACTCGTCACCCGGCTCGGTCACCAGCCAGTCATACACAACGTTCATGTCCATGAATGGAGAGACATGCAGGGCTTTGGGCGTAGCGAACCGCCGAACCTGCTCATCTCCGCTATTCATATCCGGGTACAGCACATAGCAATGGTGTTCGCCCCAGGGAGTGTTAGTGACATCGGCTACCACGGTTTCCACCTGCGTGCCCGCGCTGTTATAGCAGTAGTACAGGCTGATCGGGTTGATACAGAAACCGAAATAGCTCAGGTTGGTCAACAAGCGTATCGGCCCCGAGGGTCGCGTGCCAGTGCGTTGCCGCACCAGGTCGCGCACCGATTTCTCCAGTGGCTCATCCTTGTTACCCAGGTAATTCCTGCGATTAAAACGTGCCAGGGCCGGGCGGCTGGTTGACCACAGCCAACGACCCTTGAACACCTGGTCCAGTTCGTCCAGGTCCAGGTACATCATGTAGACCTGGTAAACGAAGGCATGCTTCACCGGCTTTTTACGACCATGGCTGACCTGCCCGCTGTAGATGCAACTATGCACGCTGCAGCTCCCGCTCAAAGCTCTCCAGTGCGGCCAGTGCGCTGACTACACCGTCTTCGTGGAAACCGTTACGCCAGTACGCACCGCAGTAGTAAGTGCGGTTCAGGCCATTGAGTTCATCCTGGCGAGCCTGGGCTTCGACGCTGTCGCGTGTGAATACCGGGTGAGAGTAATCGTACTTCTGAATAATGGTCTCCGGCCGAATGCGATGGCCGCTGTTCAGGGTCACGAAAAACTGCTGCTTGCCGGGCAGGCTGTGCAGCCGATTCAGGTGGTAGGTCAGGGAGGCGCGGCCATGTGTGCCCGCGGGTATGTGGTAGTTCCACGAAGCCCAGGCGGCGCGTCGGCCCGGCATCATGGAAGCGTCCCCGTGCAGGATGACCTCGTTACTTTGATAGGGGATGGCGCCCAGCACCTGGCGCTCCAACTCCGTGGGCACATCCAGCATGCCCAGCGCCTGGTCACTGTGACAGGCGATGAATACGCGATCGAAAGCCTCGGCTTCGGTGCCTGCTGTCTTTATCAGCACTTGCTCCGGTTGCCGGATCACTGTTTCTACCGGACTGGACAGTCGAATGCGATGCCGATGAGCTGCTACCAGCCTGGTCACGTAGGCCTGGGAGCCGCCCTCGATCACCTTCCACTGCGGCCTGTTCTCAAGGCTGAGCAGACCGTGGTTATGGAAGAAGCGAATGAAAAACCGGGCGGGCATACGTTCCATCATGTCCGGTTCGGCAGACCAGATGGCGGCGCCCATGGGAATCAGGTACTGCTGGACGAACAGGGAGCCGTAGCGACCGCGGGCAAGAAAATCCGCCAGTGATTCGTCGCTTCCGTCCTGGTCAAGGAATTCCATGGCTTCCCGGTTGAAGCGCAATATATCGCGAATCATGCGGTAGAAAGCTGGCCGCAACAGGTTGCTGCGCTGGGCGAAGAGACCATTGAGGCTGGAACCGTTGTATTCAAGCCCTGACTGCTGGCACTGGACGCTGAAGCTCATCTCGCTGGGTCGGTAGGCGATATTCAGTTGGTCCATCAGGCCCTGGAAGTTTGGATAGGTGCGGTCGTTGAACACCATGAAGCCGGTGTCCAGGTGCACCGGTCCGTCTGCGGTTTCCATCTCTACGGTGTTCGAGTGACCGCCGACATACGCGTTGGCCTCGAACACCGTGATCTCGTGCTGTGGATGCAAACGGTGGGCGAGCACGTTGCCTGCGATGCCCGTGCCAATGATTGCGATTTTCACCGGCTGATCCGGTATAGCCAGTTGCGATCGCGGATTACCACTGTTGTGGCACCTTTTGCACTTTGCTGATGTCGTATCCCATGTCCTCTACCAGGCCGGTCATCTTGTCGTAGTCTGCAGTGCTGATGCTTGGTGTGCGGGCCATGATCCATACGTAGTCACGCTTGTTGCGGGCAATGATGGTCTGCGAGTAGTCCTCGGTCAGATAAACGATCCGGTAGTCTGCCTTGATCGGCCAGATAAACCGCATACCCCATACTGCGTTAGTCTCCGTATCGGTGACAAACCCCACCGGGCGGTGAACTTTTTCTTCGCCGTCGAAACCATCCTGGCGAAACACAAAGGTCGTGGCGATGCTGCCATCGGGATTGAGCTCGTAGCTTTCCACTGCGTTATGCGCGCCCTTCTCGATGAAAGTCGGGATATTCGCGATGACGTACCAGTCCCCCATGAAGCGCTCAAGGTCGACATGGTCAACGGTGGCCAGGGGTGGCTGGCCGCCGGCGCAGGCGCCCAGGGCGAGGCTTGCCAACAGTGGCACGATACGGGCAGGCAATTTGGATTTGTGTGTATTGGACATGATTTAAATCAACTCGTAGCGTAATGTGCGGCCGCCCTTGATGCTGGACACCAGGCCCAACCATTGGCGGTCGATGGAATACCAGATTTCCATATCCAGGTCCTTGCCACGCATACGATATCCCTGGGCAGGAACATCCTGTCCCCGTACCGTGTAGCTTAGCGCCGGCAAAGACTCTATGACAACGGGAATGACTTCGCCGGTCTG
>JAPHSC010000141.1 GCA_026193125.1 Gammaproteobacteria bacterium | reverse complement strand
TGTTGTTCCACGTGACCCTGCTGATCATGGTGGCGAAATTTATTCGCGCACCCTTCTTCTTTGTGGCCGTTGGCAGCAAGGCAAATGTGGGCGGCGCCGCGTCGGCCCCGGTGATCGCGGCAGCCTTCCATCCCTCGCTGGCCCCGGTCGGGGTGTTGCTTGCAGTACTGGGTTACGCGCTGGGTACTTACGGCGCCATCCTGAGTGCGGAGCTTATGCAGTTTGTGGCGCCATAGCCTCTGAATCAGAGACTGAGATCGAAGGCGGTCTCACGGATAGGGCCTACAGGCTCCATTATCCCCATGCGGTCTACGCGCCGGCCGGCTCCACAGGTGGTTGCGCCCAAGCATACGCTATGAGCGCACATTACAATTTGCGTGAACCTGCTGTGGAGGTGCTGATCCAGCCGATCCTGTTCGGCGTAATCCTCGCGGCATGAGGTAGCGCGCTGGGTCCCGGCGGGCGGTCCTCTGCGACTCACTCGATCAGGGCGTGTTGCGGGTATCCGTTTTGGTGACCTGGCTACCCGCTGTGCTGACAAAGTTCAGGATTCGTTCGTCGACGTAGGGCAAGAACGGATTGTGACGCAGCCGCAAGAGGGAATTAGCGGAGACAGATAGCAGGCCGTGCTCGCCGCGCAGGGCCACATCGCCGAGAAAAATCATATCGCTGTCCGGCTGCCGCACAGCGCCATACAGGCGGTCGTTGTTGGCTATGGGCAGGGCGACGTGCGACAGAGAATAAACACCCAGCGGCCACGCAAGCCCGAGCGCGCGAGTCTCGGTGGAGTCTGATTGGGCCAGACGGCGCACTTCGGCTACCTCGGAGGTCTCGGTATCCGCATTGACGATCAATGTGAAATCTACCGGCATGGCGGGCGCATTGCGTAATCGTGGGAGTACCTCAAGAATTGATTCGTTTAGCAAGGCCTTGATGTCGGCTTGACGATTGATATCGAAAGCCACCAGTTCGTGCCCCTCAGGCGCCAGGCGCAGGAACAGCGCATTCAGTACTGCCGGTGTCGATACCGTAGCATCGGCAACGGACTGGAAAGCGAGTATACGAGGCATACCCCGCACACCGGAACCCTGCGCAAGTTCGTCAAGCTGTGAGGTGATGCGTTGTGTCAGTTGATAGATCTGGTCGCCGGCATTAACGGTGAACGAATTGTACTTGTAGGGGTCGTATTCCGGCAGGATATCGGTCCACCCGAGTTTTTCCAGACCTGGGAGCGATGCGAGACGTAACTGCCAGGACGCGAATGCGGCTAGTGGTGAAACACCTATGGCAGGTGAAAGCAATATCAGTCCAGCCGCCGCCGGTACCTCTTCACCAAGCAGTTGCGATGCCGAGTACTCAACCGCCAGAGAGGCGCCGGTCGAATAGCCCACTATATACAGCGGTTGTCCGTCTTCGTTTACCTGGCGCAAGTGGCGCATTGCGATCCGCACGGCCGCCATCCAGTCCTTGTGGCTCACATGCAGCAGTCCGGACGGTGCCGTGCCGTGACCGGGCAGGCGCAGCGACAATACCGAAAAGCCCTGGGTGTATAGCAGGTCGGAGAAGTGACGAAGCGAGTAGGGCGAGTCGCTCAGGCCATGTAGCAGCAGTACAGCACCACGTGCTTGCGGGTGCCGCCGCTCAATGGTTCGGTTCCAGTCTGGTTCACGTCCCCTGAAATCCGCCAGGCTGCCCGAGTAATAGCGATTGTAGGCCCGGCGTTGTTCGAGCGGCGTTTGTGTATAGATTTGCTCGGAAAGTTGCTCGAATAATCGTGATTCGAGGTCCATGTAGTCGTCGAGGTCGTTGATACCCGTGTCCCTGTCGACCGAGAATTCGGCGTCAAGGGCAGGCTGGTGCCAGGCTTGCAGGTCCGGCCGCCGCTGCTGCGCCACCACGTAAACCGCAACTAGTGTGATGACAACGCCCAGCGCACCATAGCCAACGAACAGCATGGCGTGTTTAATCAAGATACGCATGTAAATACCAGTCCCTTGGCCTGCTGTCGGTGTACCCAATAATAACTCTTTCCATCGGGTTGCGAAGGTCGCCTAGTCCGGACGCCTGCTGCGTCGACGACGTCTGCCCGTGTTGCTGGCAGAATCCGCCTCGCTGTTCACGGGCAGTACCACCTGTTGTCGCAGCAAAGGGAAGGTATCCACCCGGTTGGGAATAGCCAGGGCATTCACAAAGTGTTCCTGGAAGTTGGCCGCGACTGCCGTCTCGATTTTTTCCACCCGTCGGACCAGCTTGCTGATCTCAGCGCGTGAGGCCTTGTTGAGCAAGGCGATGCGTGCGCCGGTTCCGGCGGCGTTACCGGCGGAGGACACCTGCGATAGATCGCAATCGGGGATCATCCCCAGCACCATGGCGTACTTCACGTCGATGTGATTGCCAAAGGCACCCGCGAGTCGAATGCGGTCCACCTTGTCCGTTCCAAAGCGCTCCATCAGTAGCCGGGCCCCCGCATACAGGGCGGCCTTGGCCAGCTGAATCGCCCGTATGTCGTTCTGGGTAATACATACCCCGGGTTCACCCTCGTACAGGGTGTAGCTGAAGGTGCGTCCCTCGGCTCTGACCCGTGGACTGCGTGCGACACAGTCGCCGTTGACGACACCGTCCCGGCTGATCACACCGGCCAGCAGCATCTCGGCCACAGCCTCGATGATGCCCGAGCCGCAAATGCCGGTGATGCCGGTTGCGTCGATGACGTCTTCGAACCCAGGTTCGTCCGACCACAATTCACTGCCGATGACGCGGAAGCGCGGCTCCAGGGTGTCCGGGTCGATACGTACACGTTCGATAGCCCCGGGTGCAGCCCGTTGACCGGAACTGATCTGGGCGCCCTCAAAGGCGGGACCGGTAGGGCTTGATGCCGCCAGCAGACGCTCGCGATTTCCGAGTACTATTTCTGCATTGGTGCCCACATCGACAATCAGGGTGATGTCGTCCCTCAGGTGGGGCGCCTCGGCCAGGATCACGGCCGCAGTGTCCGCGCCCACATGGCCGGCGATGCAGGGCAGGGCGTAGATATGCCCACCCGGATGAATCGTCAACTGCAATTCCTCTGCGCGCAGGCTGGCTGCACCATCGGTGGCCAGGGCAAAGGGTGCTACGCCCAGGTTCACCGGATCTATACCCAGTGCCAGGTGGTGCATGATCGGATTGCCCACCAGGGTTATTTCCAAAACGTCTGCCGGGATCAGTTCGGCTTGCTCTGTAACCTGTACGATGAGTTCATTGATCGCCTCACGCACCGAGCTGGTCAGCTGGGCCGCGCCGCCGCTGTTCTGCATGCAGAACGACACTCGGCTCATCAAGTCCTCGCCAAAGCGAATTTGCGGGTTCATCATGCCGGCGCTGGACAGCACCTCGCCATCGGTTAGATCGCACAAGTGAGCAGCGATGGTGGTAGAGCCGATGTCCAGGGCAATGCCGTGAACACGTTCCCTGAATCCCGGCCACACACCAACGATGCGACTTCCCAGGCGCACTGCCACGGTGACCTGCCATTTTCCGTCGCGCAGGGTTTGCTGCAGCGTCTGCAAAAGATGCACGTCGCAGACAAGGTCATGCAGGTCCCACTCACGCGCCAGCGCTTCGTACAGTCTTTGCAGGTCGCCGGTGGGGTTTTCCATGTCCGGCTGTTCTACGTCCACCACGCACAGGTGTATCACAGGATCGAGTTCGATATCGCGGACCTCGTGGGCCTTGCGCACCACCTGGTGATGGACCTGGCTGCTGGCGGGGACGTCTACCACGACGTCACCGAGTATCTGTGCCTGGCAACTCAGACGCCGGTCGGTCTTCAAACCCTTGATGCGTGCATAACGTTTTTCTACCTCACTCACGCCGCTTAGACTGTCGGCGCTGGAACTCACCCCGAACTTGGCAAACTCGCCTTCGGAAACCAACACCTGACAGCGCCCGCATATGGCACGTCCGCCGCATACCGAATCCACGTCCACACCCAACTGCCTGGCCGCGAGCAACACCGGCGTGCCCAGCGGAAAGCGCCCGCGCTTGCCCGAGGGTGTGAAGATGATCAATGCGTCCG
>JAPHSC010000232.1 GCA_026193125.1 Gammaproteobacteria bacterium | reverse complement strand
TCGGTGACCTGGCCTATCCGGGTGCATCCGCATTGGCGCCCCCGGCCCGGGCGGGCCGCGGCCGCCGCGGGCTCGGGGGGGGCGGGGCGACAGACCTCATAATCGTCACCGGCGCGGAGCAACAGGGTCAGCGCTTGCTCCTCACCGACCGTTGAACCCATCTCGGACAGTCCGGGCAAATCTTGCACCTGCAGGATGGCGCCCACTCCGCTTGCCTCCAGCAACCTGCCCAGGTCACGCAGCAAACCGTCTGATATGTCCAGGCAGGCACTGGCCAGGCCTCGCAAAGACTGGCCCTGGGCAACCCGCGGCTGCGGTCTCAAGAAGGCTTTACGCCAGGCCGGCGGTTCATCCGGCACCTGCAGGTCACCGAGTATGCAAGCCAGACCGGCACCGGCCAGACCGGTCTGGCCGGTCAGGTAGATTCCGTCACCGGGATGCGCGCCTCTGCGCGTGAGCGCCTGACCGGGTGGCACAAAGCCCGTGATCTGCAAGGACACACCGAGGGGGCCGCGGACCGTGTCCCCTCCTACCAGGGCCGTGTTGAATGCGCGGGTGCAGGCGTCCACACCGAGGGCAAATGACTGCACCCACTGCTCTTCGGCCACCGGCATGGAAAGCACCAGGGTGGCCCAGGCCGGTTGCGCCCCCATCGCGGCAATATCGCTGAGATTGACGCCGAATACCCGCCAGGCCAGGTCTTCACCACTGATGCCCACAGGAAAGTGCACGCCCTCAAACAGGGCGTCCACCACTTGAACCAAATGCTGACCGGCAGGAGGCTGCAGCACGGCCCCGTCATCACCTATGCCCAGCACCACGTCGGCCCGTTGCAGGCCAGCATGCTGCTGCAAAATCTGTATGACGCGATTCTCGCTAAGCTGGCCCAAACCAGACTCCCCGGTTTATCGGCTTTCCTCGTCGTGGTACCAGGTCGGATAGAACTCCTGGACCACCGGGCCCGACGTACTCAGGGCGTGACAAGTATCCAGGTGCGGCGGCTTGTTCTCGGTGCTGTTGAGCAATTCGGGCATTAACGGACCCATGGTCTGAAACGCCGTGTCGGCCAGGTTATCCGCCAACTCGATTATGCGCAGACACCCCTTTACACCACCAAACATCTCCCGCACCTCGCTCGACCAAGCAGGTCCCACGCGCAATCCGACCAACTGCTGATAATCAGGTGCGATACCCAGGCAGGCAGGATAAGGGTACTCGTCAAGACTCACATGAACTTCGCGAACAACAAAATCGTCATCCAGCGTCAGGCGCATACGCATCAAGTGCACTTTTTCACTGGCACGCAGTCGTCCACGTACACGACTGTCAAAATCGTAACTCTTGGTGTCCGTCAACCTGCCTTCTATTTCCCACAGGCCGTCGGCCCGCTTGAAACCCTCGCACCTAATACGGCGGGTGTGCAGATGATCACGCTCTACAGGACTGGGTAAAGGCATATCTTGTTCCTCAGGTCTTGTTCTGCCTGGCCTTGCGCTCTACCTGACGAAGCTCGCCCGAGGCCTTGTCCAGCAGCGCATTGACGAAACGATGACCATCCTCGGCGCCATAAAACTTGGCCAGCTCCACGGCTTCATTGATCACCACGCGATAAGGAATATCCGGTCGATCACGCAACTCGTATGCGCCGACCAGCAGGATGCTGCGCTCAACCGGGTCCAGCTGGATGATCGGACGATCGGAAAAAGCCGCGAGAATTGCTTCCAGCTCTTCTGCCAGCGGCGGAATATTCAGCACCAGTTCCTTGAAGTACTTCGGATCGGCGCCGGAGAAATAGCGCGCATCAAAATCTTCCAGCGAGGCCTTTTCCATTTCCTCGATATACTCAGTCACAACGCCGGCGATAAGATCAAGATTGAGCCTTGACCCCGAGGTATCCAGCAAAAACTGGTTGTAGATATCCCGCTGGTCCATACCGGTAATCTGTTGCTGGTACAAAGCCCACATGGCCAGCTCGCGTGCCTTGCTCCGCCCGGTCGGGACGCGCTTGTTGGCTTTGCCCTGCACTCTCAGCGCTCCAGCTGGCGCAGTAAATTCACCATTTCCACCGCGCACAAGGCGGCCTCGGCACCCTTGTTGCCGGCCTTGGTGCCGGCCCGCTCAATCGCCTGCTCAATCGTATCGACGGTCAGTACGCCGAATCCGACCGGCACGTCGTGGCTCATGCTTGCACTGGCGACACCCTTGGCGCATTCACTGGCCACGTAATCAAAATGCGGTGTGGATCCGCGAATGACTGCACCCAGGGCAACTATCGCGTCATAGCGCCTGGAGGCCGCAAGGTGCTTCACTGCGAGGGGCAACTCGAATGCCCCCGGCACATGCACGACATGTATGTCACTGTCCTGTGCACCGTGCTGGCGCAGAGCATGCACCGCACCCTTGACCAGGCTGTCTACGATGAATTCATTGAATCGGGTTGCGACAATGACGATACGCAGATCACGCACCTGCAAGTCACCTTCAAACTGCTTGAGCTTTTCCATCGATCAGGCCTCACTGGGCTTTTGTTCATCCACGTATTCCACCACTTCCAGTCCAAAACCGGAAATGCCATGCATTTGTGTGGGCGCGCTTAGCACCCGCATCTTGCTCACGCCAAGGTCTCTCAGTATCTGTGCGCCAGTACCGTAGGTACGCAGCACACGGGTGCCCTCGACCCGGTCCTTGCGCGGGGTCTTCTTGTTGGAAACCAGCGCCTGCAACGCATCCATAAGCTGGCGCGGGGTTTCCGGCGGCCGCAGGATCACTACCACGCCGCTTCCCGATTCGGCGATCTGGCGCATGGCGCTGCGCAGGGGCCAGCCAAGGGTCTTGCTCTTGGCGCCCAGCACGTCGCTCAGGGTATCCTGCACGTGCACCCTGACCAGGGCAGGCTCCCTGGCACTCAGGTCACCCCTGACCAGGGCGAGGTGTACGTCCCGGTGCACATAGTCATCGTAGCAGTACAAGTCAAACTCGCCGAATTCAGTATCCACTTTCTGGTGGGAGATACGCTCGATGGTGTTCTCAATTTCCAGGCGATAGTGAATGAGGTCAGCGATTGAGCCGATCTTGATATTATGTTGTTCGGAAAATTTCTCCAGGTCCGGACGCCGGGCCATGGTGCCGTCTTCGTTTAGAATTTCCACGATCACCGAGGCTGATTCCTTCATCCCGGCAATACGGGCCAGGTCACAACCTGCCTCGGTATGACCTGCGCGGGTCAGCACGCCACCGGGCTGGGCCATCAGCGGGAATACATGACCAGGCTGCCGAATATCCTCCGGCCGGGCATTGGCGCCGACTGCAGCCTGTATCGTTTGCGCCCGGTCATGGGCGGAAATTCCGGTGGTCACACCTTCGGCCGCCTCGATCGACAAGGTGAAATTGGTGGATTGATCCTGGTCGGTCTCACGCACCATCAGGGGCAGTCGCAATTGCCGGCAGCGCTCACGTGTCAGGGTCAGGCAGATCAGGCCACGCCCGAAGCGGGCCATAAAGTTGATGTCCTCTGCCTTGACCAATTCAGCAGCCATCAACAAGTCGCCTTCATTTTCTCTATCCTCGTCGTCGACCAGGATAACCATCTTGCCAGCCTTGTAATCGGCAAGGACTTCTTGAATGTTATGCAAAATTATTCCTTTGTTCAGAATTACTGATAAGCATTAATTAATGAAGCCGGCATCCCGCAGCTTGCCCAGGTCCAGGCCACTGCTCTCACCGTCAGGCATCACCAGTCGCTCAAGATAGCGGGCGACCAGGTCGACCTCGAGATTGACCTGGTCACCCGGGCCGATCGCGCCCAGGGTGGTGGCACGCAAAGTGTGGGGCACGATGTTCACTTCAAAACGACTGCCCTTGACATCATTGACCGTAAGACTGACGCCGTTTACACAGATGGAGCCTTTTTTGGCCACGTAGCGAACAAGGTCTTGCGGCATCTCGAAATCCAAACGCACCGAACGTGCATCTTCATGCTGCTCCAGCAGGCGACCGACACCGTCCACGTGCCCGCTTACCAGGTGTCCTCCCAGCGGCTGCCCCAGGCACAAGGCCTTTTCCAGGTTCACCGGATCCGACGTGCCCAGTTTGCCCAGGGTCGTCACCTGCAATGTTTCACGCGAACAATCGGCCACAAAATAGTCCTGCCCCAGTTCTACCGCGGTCAGGCAGACGCCGTTCACCGCGATGCTGTCACCCAGGGCGCAAGCGGAGAAGTCCATGCCCGGAGCCTTCACCGTCAGACGCACATCACCGCCGCGCGATTCCAGCGACCCGATGTGCCCCACGGTCTGAATAATCCCTGTAAACATCAGTGTTTCTCACCCGGTCTTGCAATGAGGCGCAAATCCTCGCCCACTCGCGTCACGTCCAGAATCCGTAATTGTACCCGGTCTGACAGGGCGGTGAGCTCTCCCAGTGCAAACATGCCTCTACCCTGATTGCCCAGCAGGCAGGGCGCCAGGTAAACGATCAGCTCGTCTACCAGACCGGCGGCGAGGAAAGCGCCCGCCAGGGTCGCGCCCGCCTCCACCAGGACCTCGTTCATTTCCAGTTCACCCAGGCGATCCAGTACCGCCCCCAGGTCCAGTCCGCCAGTACCCGCCGGTATCAACTCCACAGTCGCACCCACCGCTTCCAAAGCCGCCGCCCGGTCAAGACTGGATGCGAACAGCAGCACCTGCCCGGGAAGAGCCAGCGTCCTCGCCGTGGGCGGTGTCCGTAAATGGCTGTCCAAGACCACCCTCGCGGGCTGCCGTTGCGCCTCGTCCAGACGTTGATTCAGACTTGGGTCGTCGGCCAACAGGGTGCCAATACCGGTCACCAGCGCCGAGCTGCGTGCCCGCCAGTGCTGTACGTCACGGCGCGCCTCTACCCCGGTGATCCACTGGCTTTGGCCATTGGCCAGGGCGGTCTGACCATCCAGGCTTGCCGCCACCTTCAGGCGCACCCAGGGCCGCCCACTGCGCATACGCTTCAAGAAGCCGGGATTCAGGGCCTCGGCCTGCTCGGCTTCCAGGCCAGTCTGGACCTCAATCCCGGCCTGCTGCAGCAACGCCAGACCCTGCCCCGCTACTTGTGGATTCGGGTCGCTGCCCGCTACCACCACGCGGGTGGGCTGTGCTCGCAGCAGAGCCTCAGCGCATGGCGGGGTCCTGCCATGGTGAGAACATGGCTCCAGGGTCAGGTACACCGTCGCGCCCCGGGCTCGCTCGCCCGCCTGTTCCAGGGCGTACACCTCGGCATGCGGCTCACCGGCGCGCCGGTGCCAACCTTCGCCCACAAGCTGGCCGTCGTTCACTATTACGCAGCCCACACGCGGATTTGGATCGGTTGTATACAGTCCGCGCGCGGCCAACTCTACTGCGCGCCGCATGAACTGATGGTCCTGTTGGCTAAACTTTGTCATGACGGCAACCGTATAGCGCGTCTATCGACGCTTGGTCTCGGGCAGCAAGGGCAGCTGTTGCCGGTTGCCGCTGGTGGTGTCCTGGCGCAGGCGCTCGATTTCTTCCTTGAACTCATCCAGATCCTGGAAGCTGCGATAAACCGAAGCGAAACGCACGTAGGCGACCTCGTCCATGGCCCGCAATTCCTCCATCACCAACTCACCCACCATCCTTGCCGGCACCTCCCGTTCGCCAGCCACCCGCAACTTGTGCACCACGTGAGCGATGGCTGCCTCCACGTCCTCACTGCTGACCGGGCGCTTTTCCAGGGCGCGCGTGATGCCCGCCCGCAACTTGCCCTGGTCAAACGGCTGCCGCGACTTGTCCCGTTTCACCACGTAGGGCAGCACCAGCTCGGCGGTTTCAAAGGTGGTAAAACGCTCACCGCAGGCGAGGCACTCACGCCTGCGCCGAATCTGGGTCCCCTCCCCCGTCAAGCGGGAGTCGGTGACCTTGGTCTCTTCATGGGCACAGAATGGACAATGCATGGCCTTACCATTGATACACGTTCATGACCGGATCAGGGGCTCCCTAGCCGGCGTAAACCGGAAACCTGGAACACAGATCCAGCACCTGGTCGCGCACCCGGTCTACGATCGCCTCGTTTTCGAGGTCATCAAGGATGTCGCAAATCCAGCCGGTGAGCTCGATCACCTCGGCCTTGCCAAATCCCCTGGTGGTAATTGCCGGTGTACCCAGGCGCAAGCCACTGGTCACAAAGGGCGAGCGGGGATCATTCGGTACCGTGTTCTTGTTTACCGTGATGTAGGCGCGACCCAGGGCCGCGTCCGCATCCTTGCCTGTTATGTCCTTGTCCACCAGGCTGACCAGCAACAGGTGATTGTCGGTACCGCCGGA
>JAPHSC010000126.1 GCA_026193125.1 Gammaproteobacteria bacterium | reverse complement strand
CAGAGACAAGGGTTTCTCGATGAAGTCGAACGCACCCAGACGGACGGACTCTATCGCGGCATCTACGGTACCGTGGCCAGACATCATGACCACCACACTCTTGAGGCCTTCAGCCGCCCATTCCTTCAACAAGGTTATGCCATCGGTGCCAGGCATCCAGATATCCAGCAATACCAGGTCCGGTACCCGTGCGGCGTATTGCTCGCGCGCCTGGGCTGCGTCCGCTGCCACCCTGACCTCGTAGCCCTCATCCGAAAGAATCTCCTGCAAGAGGCTTCGAATATCAGCCTCGTCATCTACAACCATTATGTGTGGAGTGCTCAATTCGAGTGCCTCTGATTTATTCTCGGCGAACCGAATATCAAGTATGGGCCAAATTCTGGATGTGGGTCGCAGGCAAGTGGATCCCGCGCAGACTGGCAACACAGAAGATGGTTTCCTCGGACGTAAGATAAGGGTTCATGTATAGACAAGAGAATCCTTTGTTCGACTGAAATTCTAGCGACGAAGCAGTCGTGGCATCATGGCATTGCGCGACGCCTCGTTCAAAGGCAATACAATTTCGATCCGCGCTCCACCAGCCTCCCGATTGCGGGCATCAATGCTGCCTCCATGTTCTTCAATCAGCTTCTTTACGATAGCCAGGCCAAGACCTGTCCCCTTTGGCTTGGAGGTCACATAGGGGTCAAACAGGTGGTCTACATTTTCCATGTCGAAGCCGGGACCGTTGTCTTCCACCGTTAACTCGACCGCCTGGTAATCCTCTGCCTTGCGCAAGCGCGTGATGAGATGAATTTCGCCCTGGTCGCTTCCTGCCAACGCCTCCACCGAATTACGAATCAGATTGTGCAATATCTGGCGCAAGCGTCCGCGATCCGCCTCCACTGGCGGGATCTCCCGATCCAGGTTCATATACAGGGTAATACCAAAGTCCCGAGCGCGGTACAGATCACCCACTTCCATCACGATCTCGTTCACATCCAGCACAGTCATATCCAGGTCCGGAGCCCGCGCGTAGTCGCGGAAGGCATCGACCATTTCCTTCATGGCCTCCACCTGCTGAACGATGATATGGGTGGCCCTATCCAGCACCTGGCCCTCTTCCTCGCCCATACTCTCCAGGTATTTCCTGCGTATTCTCTCCGCTGATAACTGGATGGGCGTCAGTGGATTCTTGATTTCATGCGCGAGCCGACGGGCTACTTCTCCCCAGGCCGCGTCGCGTTGACCTTGCAGCAATGCGGTAATGTCATCGAACACCGCAACCACGTCGCCATCGTCACCCGGCTCACCCGGCAGGGCGCTGCAGGCAAAAATTATTACCCGGCTTCCGAACTCTCCACGCAGGGCGATTTGCTCTCGCCATTCCGTCCGGCCCTTGCGCAATTGCGGCTCCACGGCCTCCACGAACTGTTTGAGCAGCGGGTGCTCGCCGCCCAGTTCCGGCAGGGCCTGCCCCACAGAGTTCTCAAGTTCCACGCCCAGGATTGCGCCTGCGGCCTGATTTGCCGTGTGCACGACCATAGACCGGTCCATGGAAATTACGCCCGTGGACAAACGGGCAAGAATAATGGCGAGACGTGAGCGCTCAGCCTCCACCTGATGCTCATGATGCAGATTTTCCTCCCGGGCCCGCGCAAGCTTGCGCGTCATATCATTAAAGGAGTCCACCAGAAAACCAAGTTCATCCCTTGACTGCTGCGGCAAGCGCACATCGAAATCGCCCTTTGCTACAGCCCGTGTTCCCGCCAACAGGTTCGGAATGGGCTTGAGCAAAACCCGTGACGCAAAGAAGGCACCATTGATGGCCAGGAGCAGGGCGAGAAACAGAACCAGGGAAAGGGTTAGCGTAAAACTGGTCTTCAAGGGCTGACGCAGATATTTCAGCTCCCCGTACTTGTCATAGGCAAGCAGCACTCCGTCAGCCAGGCGACTTAATCGCTCGGGCACCGGGTACTCGACAATCAGCACCCGCGTCTCGGTACCCGGTCCGAGCTCCATCAACGGGGCGGCAGTAACGATCACATAGCCACCGTCGGTCATGGGCTCCAGCCGGACATAGTCCAGACCCTGCCGGGTCTGCAGCAATATCTCTGCTACCTGGCGTACCGGTGCAAAGCCGCCGGCACGCTCGGAGCTGGTTGCGATGATGCGACTGTTGGCACTGGCTATGGTGACCTCCTGGGCACCGTTTTCACGTCGCAGGAGACTCATTTCCTGGACCAACTGGGAATCGGGCCAGCGCCCCAGGATTCCTGCCATGCTGCGCGTGCGCTCCATATACTCGCGCTTGCGCAATTCCAGCGCGGTGCGGCTGAGTTCCAGGGCCTGGCTAAGACCCTGGTCTATTTCAACGTTGAACCAACTCTCGATGCCACGGTTCAAAAATTGCACGGAAAAATAAAACACCACCAGGACCGGCAGTACTGCCAACACCGAGAACATGGTCACCATGCGGGTCCTGAGACGGGAGCCGGGAACCAGCTGGCGATAATCCCGTGCCAGGCTTATAAGGTTGCCACCAATTAGCACCAGCAAGACCAAGGCGCCGACGCCATTGATCAGCAGCATGGCCTCGTGGGTACGCGAAAACTGGGCCCAGTTCTGGGTTGTCTCGGCGAGCAAATAGAGCGAGCTGCCCCAAAGAACAGCCCCGGCGATCAATAACGATCGAAATGCAAATCGCCTCAGGGTTTGAGTGGCCATCGGTACCAATCACTCTCGGTACGCAAATCCCCCCACCAGAAGGTCATCCAGCGAATGGCTCCGGGAAGATCTCGAAGTTCCAGCACTGAACGCAGAGAGACCTCATAGGGGAGGTCCGGCTCGAGGAGGGATTCGTCGATCAGGGGCAGCTGGTTGATGTGCCCGATTTCATCGAGCGCCTCGGCCAGGGTAAAGAAACTGAATTGCTCACCACTGTTGAAATTGCGTACAAGGTAACGCTGAGTCAGGGCGTGAAACTGGAGTTCCGCCACCTGGTGCAGGGACGCAACTTCGCTGTCCAACCACCAGCGCCGCTTTTGGGCAAGCTGGATTTCCAGCTCCAGACGCAACGGCACACCGCTGTGCAGCGCCTCCCTCGCGGGATCACTCAGGCGAAAACTCACCCGTCCGTTCAGGTAATACACGCCCTCGCGATACTCTGTGTATACCGAGCGGACTTCAAAATGACCATCTCCGGTAACTGCGACAGCCGGCTTTGTAAACAGGAACAAAAACAGCACCAGGTACCATCCCGCACCTGTTCGCCGATTTACCAGTTCCTGCATTCCCATTCGGATCACTTGATGTCTATCGCTTAATTAAGGCCACATAATAGAAGCCGTCCGCCGCAGAGTCACCCGGTAATATCTGGTAACCATATTGCATGCGTGACGCCACGTCTTGCAGGACGGGCAAGTTCAGCTCCTCGACATCGTCGTTGCAGGCGAGAAAGTCCGAGACGACGCGCTCATTTTCTTCCCGCAAAACAGAGCAGGTTGTATAGACAAGCCTGCCGCCCCTGGCCAGCAGAGGCCAAAGAGCGCGGATCATTTTTGCCTGCAGGCCGGCGAGCACGGGAATATCGTCGCCGCGACGCAACCACTTGATATCCGGGTGTCTTCGAATCACGCCGGTGGCGCTGCAGGGCGCGTCCAGCAGGATCTTGTCGAAAGGCCGGCCGTCCCACCAGCTGTCCGGGGCGCTGGCGTCGGCCTCGAGCACCTGGGCTCGGTAGCCAGTGCGCAGCAAATTCTTGCGCAGGCGCTCCAGCCGCTCGCTCGAATGATCCAGTGCAAGTAAATCCAGTGTTCCGCCCGCCATCTCAAATAAGTGAGCCGTCTTGTTGCCGGGAGCGGCGCAGGCATCCAGCACCCGCTCGCCCGCCCGCGGCTCAAGACAGGACCCGGCCAGTTGGGCGGCACCGTCCTGCACCGAGACCCTGCCGCTATCGAATCCCGGCAGGCGTTCCACGTCCATGCCCTGATCCAGCACCAGGGCGGCTGGAAAGGCCGCCGGCAGAGTAGCCGAGCGGCCGCATTCGGTCTCCAGGATACCTGCGTAATCCGCGCGACTGCCTTGCTGCAGATTGACTCTGAGCCAGAAAGGGGCCTGCAGGTTATTGGCTGACAGAATATCTTCCCAGCAAGCTGGCCAATCCTGCCGTATCCGCTCCAGCAACCAGCTCGGGTGCGCATGCCGCAGGGCGGGTTGCTGGTCCAGCTCCAGCAGCACTTTTGCACCCTCCCTCTGGCTCCTGCGCAGTATGGCGTTGACCATACCGGCTGCGCGTGGATGACCGAGCATGCGTGCGGCAGTTACGGTTTCTGATACCACGGCATGGTCCGGGGTGGACAGGTAATGTTGTTCATACAGGCCACATACCATCAGGGAATTCAGAACCTGTTGCTTACGCGGCACCGGTCTCCCGAGGAAACTGGACAGCAAGCCATCCATGCGGCTGTACCAGCGCAGGGAACCATACACCAGGGCACCCAGCAAACGGCGGTCTGCCTCACGCTCCATTGCTGCCTGGACCTGCGACAAATTGTCGGACAAGGACTTGCCGTGGTGGACCACCTCGGAAATCAATTTTGCTGCTTCGGCCCTGAGGCCCGCTGAATTACTCATGTCCCAAGGCAAACATCGTGGAGAGGGTTGGCATTGGCAAATTCCCGGGCTGTGACGGGACGTTTGCCCGGCATCTGTACTTGCAGCAAACGCAGCAAGCCCTCACCGGTATCGACCAGCACACCTTTCTTGTCGCACGCGAGCACACGCCCGGGCGCAGCCTCGCCAGGCCCGGGCTCGGGGATTGCTGACCAGATTCTCAGGCGCTCCCCGTGATAAAGGGTCTCCGCCACCGGCCAGGGATTGAAGGCCCTTATCCTCAGCCAGATGGCAGTCGCGGAATCCTTCCAGTCTATTCTCGCCTCGGACTTGTCCAGCTTACGCGCATAACAGGCACCCTCAGCTTGCTGCCGCACGGGACCCGGTTGCCCGGCCAGGATATTCGGCAAGGCACTCAGCAAGGCGTCCGCTCCCCGCGCCGCCAGCTTGTCATGCAGGCTGCCGCCAGTGTCCTCGTCAGTGATGTCCACTTTCTCTCGCAGCCACACCGGACCGGTGTCCAGGCCCTCATCCATCTGCATGATGCATACCCCCGTCTTCGAATCGCCCGCCAGGATGGCGCGCTGGATGGGTGCTGCGCCGCGCCAGCGAGGAAGCAGCGAGGCATGAATATTTATGCAGCCGAGACGCGGGATCACAAGCACCTGGCGGGGAATGATCAAACCGTAAGCCACCACCACCATCAAGTCCGGCTGCAAGTCCCGCAAGGTCCGGGTGATTTCCTCTGTGTGCAGGGACTCGGGCTGTGCAATGGCCAGGCCCAGCTCCAGGGCGCGCAGCTTGACCGGGCTTGGACTGAGTTTGCGGCCACGCCCCGCCGGGCGGTCGGGCTGGGTAAGCACCAGCGACACCTGGTGTCCGGCAGCATACAGGGCATCAAGGGCTGAAACCGAAAACTCGGGTGTGCCCGCAAACACGAGGTTAAGTGTGGTCAAGGAAACCTACAGCCTGTCCGGATGGTCACCGGCAACCGTTATCGGTACCGGCGACTCGGTGGCGTTCTTGCGGGCTTTCTCGATTTTCTTGCGTATACGCTGCCGCTTGAGCTCGGACAGATAGTCCACAAACAGCTTGCCTTCAAGGTGATCCATTTCGTGCTGGATGCAAACAGCCAGCAAGCCCTCAGCCTCCATCAGCATAGACTTGCCGTTGCGATCCAGCGCTTTTACCTTGATATATTCCGCTCGCGCCACCTTTTCATAGATATCCGGAACCGACAAACAGCCCTCGTCGGACCAGGCGTCACCCTCGGACTCGATAATCTCGGGATTGATCAGGGCCAGGGGCTGGGAGCCGTCATCACTGACGTCGGCCACCAACACACGCTGGTGTACATTAACCTGGGTGGCAGCCAGACCAATGCCCGGTGCGGCGTACATGGTTTCAAGCATGTCATCGATAAGGGTGCGAGTTTTATCGGTGACTTCATCCACCTGCGCGGCCACCGTTCTGAGGCGTGGATCCGGGTATTCCAATATTTGTAACTTTGCCATGTCTAGTTCGGTCGTCAATTCGTGTATTTTCGAGGAAATGCTGCTAAAGTTCTTGACGATTCAGGGAGTATTGTCTGAATTCTGCGAACCGTGTCACATCACCCTCACACAGGGCGGTAGACACTGTCAGCTGTGACAAAAGCGCCGGAATCCATAAACCGGAATCATTATAACAACGCGGACTGCCTTATAGGCAGTAGTGTACAGACAGACGGAAGGAGCGATCCAGATCATGTCTCTTCCGAAGCGTGTATTTTCGACGCTGGGGCAGGCCGTAATAGTGGCAACATTGGTTGCTTTGTGCGCGCCAGCCAATGCGATGAAGGCCGATGCCATACGCTTGGCACAGGCCAACTCGTCCAGCAATATTGAGCTTGCCGAAGGCCATCCCGATCAATACGTGGTGGTCAAGGGCGATACCCTTTGGGATATTTCAGGCAAATTCCTGAGAGACCCCTGGTTATGGCCTGAGATTTGGTACGTGAACCCGCAGGTGGAAAATCCCCACCTTATATACCCGGGCGACTTACTGACCCTGGTGTGGGTAAACGGTAAACCGCAGCTCAGACTTCAGCGTGGGAACACGGTGAAATTATCGCCGCAAGTCCGCAGCAGCCCGCTGGAAGACGCCATTACGATGCTTCCCTTTGAAGCCATCGCCGGTTTCCTGGCCCGTCCGGACATGATTTCCAAGGAAGAACGTGAAGCGGCTCCCTACGTTCTCACGGCAGAAGATCAACACCTGGTCTCCGCCGCCGGCATGGACCTGTACGTGCGGGGTAACACCGCTTCGGTGGGATCCAATGTCTTCATAATGAATATCGGCGAAGAGCTGGTGGACCCGGATGACGGTGACGTACTTGGCTATGAGGGCAGGTATGTGGGCCAGGGCCGGGTTGACCAGGTCGGCGATCCATCCACCGTGCACATGCTTGCAAGCCACAAGGAAGCCAAGACGGGCGACCTGCTGTTCTATGAGCCCACCAGCTTTCCGGCTTACTTTACTCCCCACGCCCCCGATTTCGAGGTCGATGGTCAGGTTATTGCGGTTGCCGGCGGTAATACGATGGCAGGACAATTTCAGGTGGTGGCCTTCAATCGTGGCAGCCGTCATGGAATTGAGCCCGGCCACATCCTGTCGGCGTGGAATCGTGGAGCCACCGTCAGGGACACGGTCAAGGGCGGCTTCACCGGCGGTGAGAAGGTGCAGCTACCCGATACGTACGCGGGCAGGATAGGAGTATTCAAGGTCCTGGATCGCATGAGCTATGGACTTGTTCTCAATGCGGAATCCGAAATTAGAAAGCTGGATGCCATTCGAAAGCCCTGATCTGATGCTCAAGAAACAACCACACT
>JAPHSC010000279.1 GCA_026193125.1 Gammaproteobacteria bacterium | reverse complement strand
TTGATCACCACACATTCGTGTTTGTGGGGGACGGGTGCCTGATGGAGGGCATTTCCCACGAGGCCGGTTCGCTCGCCGGCAACCTGGGGCTGACCAAGCTGGTGGTGATTTACGACAGTAATCATATTTCGATTGACGGGGACATAAAGGATTGGTTCAAGGACGACACTTCTGATCGTTTTCGTTCCTATGGCTGGCACGTGCTTCCCGATGTGGATGGCCATCATGCTCCGGCGATTCACCGTGCCATAGAGGTTTCACGGGTGCGCGAGAAGCCCAGCCTGATCATTTGCGACACCACCATCGGCTACGGCTCGCCAAACAAGGCCGGTACCGCTGACACGCATGGTGCTCCCCTGGGTGAGGAGGAAATCAAGGCTACGCGCAAGAACCTCAAGTGGCGGCACGCACCATTCGTTATTCCTGCCACCGTGGCCAAGGCCTGGGATGCCCGCGAGCGCGGCGCAGCGATGGAAGCCGAGTGGAACGAAATGTTTGGTCGCTACCGGAAAGAGTACCCGGACCTGGCAGCTGAGTTTGAGCGACGCATGGCAGGCGATTTGCCCCTCGACTGGGCTGAGCAGGCACTGCAAGCAGTGAACAAGATTGCCGCAGAAGGCAAGAGCATGGCCACGCGCAAGGCGTCCCAGGTGGCACTTGAGCATTTTGCTCCGTTGCTGCCAGAACTGGTCGGTGGATCCGCTGACCTGACCGGCTCGAACAATACCTGGCATTCCGGTTCCAAGGTTATAAATGCCGGCGATGCTGACGGTAATTACATCAATTACGGTGTGCGCGAGTTTGGTATGGCAGCCGTCATGAACGGTCTGGCCCTGCATGGTGGTGTGAAACCCTATGGTGCGACCTTCCTGACCTTCTCCGATTACGCCAGGAATGCCCTGCGTATGGCGGCCCTGATGGAGATGCCCGGAATATTTGTCTTCACCCATGATTCGATTGGCCTGGGCGAAGATGGACCGACTCATCAACCGGTAGAGCATCTGGCCAGCCTGCGTGTGATACCCAATATGATGGTTTGGCGGCCTTGCGATGTGACCGAGTCCGCTATAGCCTGGAAAGCGGCACTGGAAACTCGTGACCGACCCTCCTGCCTGGTCTTTACTCGGCAGACTACGCCGTTCCTGGAACGGGGAGCGCGGCAGATGAGTTCCGTGGAGAAGGGCGGCTATGTCCTGCGCGATTGCCGTGGCAAGCCCGACCTGATTCTGATCGCCACCGGTTCCGAAGTGGGTCTGGCGATCGACGCCGCGGAGCGGCTCAAGGCCGAGGGTCACAAGGTGCGCGTGGTATCCATGCCTTGCACCCAGGTCTTTGACGCCCAACGCAAGGTCTATCGCGACATGGTGTTGCCACCGGAGGTTAGCAGGCGCATTTCCATAGAGGCCGGGGTCACCAGTTGCTGGTGGAAATACGTTGGTTTCGATGGTCGGGTAATCGGTATTGATACCTTCGGTCAATCGGCCCCGGCGGAACAGTTGTTCGAGCATTACGGTTTCACTGTAGACCACGTCTGCAAGGTTGCCGGTGAGTTGTTGTAATACCCGGAGAGTCCTGCCTGTATGGTGGGTATCCAAAAACAGGGGAATGTAGAAATGGCAGTTAAAATCGGTATTAATGGATACGGGCGTATCGGGCGTAATGTGTTGCGTGCCCTGTACGAGTATGATCGCACTGATGAAATCCAGATTGTTGCGATCAACGATTTGGGAGATGCGAATACAAATGCTCACTTGACCCGTTACGACTCGGCGCATGGCAAGTTCCCCGGTGAAATTGTTGTCGACGGTGACTGCCTGGTTGTGAACGGTGATCGCATTCGTGTGCTGGCCGAGCGTGATCCTGCCAAGTTGCCCTGGGGTGAATTGGGTGTGGATGTGGTACTGGAATGCACCGGCCTGTTCGCGAACCGCGACAAGGCGTCTGCTCACCTCAAGGCTGGCGCCAAGAAGGTGATTATTTCGGCACCGGCGGGCAAGGATATCGACGCCACCATCGTCTACGGGGTGAATCACCAGAGCCTGAAGGCCAGTCACCAGATCATTTCCAATGCGTCGTGCACCACTAACTGTCTGGCCCCGCTGGTCCAGCCCCTGCACCAGGCCATGGGCCTGGTAAATGGATTGATGACCACGATTCATGCTTACACCAATGACCAGGTATTGACCGACGTGTATCACAGTGATCTGCGTCGTGCCCGTTCCGCCACCATGTCGATGATCCCCACCAAGACCGGCGCTGCCGCGGCTGTAGGCCTGGTGCTGCCGGAACTGGCTGGACGCCTGGATGGGTACGCCGTGCGTGTGCCGACGATCAACGTGTCGCTGGTTGACCTGACTTTTACCGCGGGGCGCGATACGACCGTGGAAGAGGTCCACGGCATCATCCGTGCAGCATCCGAGGGTCCTCTCAAGGGTGTGCTCGACTACTGCGATCAGCCCTTGGTGTCTATCGACTTCAATCACAACCCGGCTTCCTCGACTTATGATGCCGCGCTGACCAAGGTGGTTGATGGCCGACTGGTCAAGGTATGTGCCTGGTATGATAATGAGTGGGGCTTCTCGAATCGCTTGCTGGATACCACGCTAGCGATGGTCAATGCCAAGTAGCTTGACCCGGCCAGGTATGAATATGTGCGGGGCTTAATGCCCCGCCATTCTTTTTAGCTTCGGCTTAAGGAGAGAGCGCGTGAAAGTGGTCCGCATGAGCGACCTGGATCTGGCAGGCAAGAGAGTCCTGATCAGGGAAGATTTGAACGCCCCCATCGAAGATGGGGAAGTCACCAGCGACGCCCGTATCAGGGCCTCGTTGCCAACCATGAAGTTGGCCCTGGAAGCAGGCGCCAGGGTTATCGTAATGAGTCACCTGGGGCGACCCACCGAGGGCTTGTTTGAGGCCAAATTTTCTCTGCAGCCGGTGGCCCGGCGCTTATCCGAGTTACTGGGAACCCGGGTGAGATTGGCCAGTGACTGGATAGACGGCCTGGAAGTGGCACCCGGCGAACTGGTGCTGTGTGAAAATGTTCGCTTTCTCAAGGGCGAGAAGGCCGACGACGAGACACTGGCGCGAAAGATGGCTGCCCTGTGTGATATCTACGTGATGGACGCATTCGGCACCGCTCACCGGGCACACGCGAGTACCCATGGTGTGGGACGTTATGCCAAGGTTGCTTGCGCAGGGCCCTTGCTGGTCGGCGAACTGGAAGCCCTGACACGCGCCCTGGATAAGCCGGCTCGGCCGATGGTGGCCATCGTGGGTGGATCCAAGGTCTCCACCAAGCTGGCAGCGCTGGAGACTCTTTCGGGGATTGTGGACCATCTGATTGTTGGTGGCGGTATTGCCAACACGTTTATTGCCGCCGCGGGATACAGGGTGGGTAAATCCCTGTACGAAGTTGATCTGATCCCGGTGGCTCAGGGGTTGATTGAAAGAGGAAAAAAGGACGGCGCGTCTATACCGATACCCACGGACGTGGTCGTGGCTACCGATTTCTCGGTTACGGCCGAAGCTGATATCCGTCCTGTCGATCAGGTGGGTAATGACGAGATGATTATGGACGTTGGTCCGGACACCGCCGAGTACCTGGCGTCTCTGGTCGCTGGTGCCGGCACCATAGTCTGGAATGGCCCTCTTGGGGTGTTCGAGTTCGACCAGTTTGGCGAAGGCACCCGCTTGTTGGCCGAGGCGGTGGCTCAAAGCAAGGCGTTCTCCATCGCCGGTGGTGGGGACACGCTGGCTGCACTGGAAAAATACGACCTGAGCGACAGCATTTCCTATGTCTCCACGGGTGGCGGAGCTTTTCTGGAATTTCTGGAAGGCAAAATTTTGCCTGCGGTGGCCATGCTCCAGGAACGAGCAAGTCAGTAGGTGATATTTTGGATTCTGATTGCGGGATGACGAAAGATGCGTAGTACAAAAATTATAGCGACTCTGGGACCGTCTACCGATGACCCCAAGGTTCTCGCTCGTCTGTTCCAGGCAGGCGTGAACGTGGTGAGGATAAATTTCTCTCATGGCAATGCCGAGGAACGTGGCTACCGGGTCTCGGAGGTTCGTCGGGTCAGCGCAGAGCTGGGCCTGGATATCGCCATCATGGGGGATCTGCAGGGACCGAAGATTCGGGTTGCGAAATTCGCCAATGGACCAGTCGAACTGCTGGACGGAGCGCAATTCATACTCGATTCTGACCTGGGCGAGCATGCAGGTGATGTGGAGCAGGTAGGTACGAGTTACCCTCGGCTGGCGCAGGACGTGTCCGCCGGCGACATGATTTTGCTGGATGACGGCCAGCTCGAACTCAGGGTTATCGCCGTCGAAGGCACACGCGTGATTTGCGAGGTATGTGTAGGCGGCAGGTTGTCTGACAACAAGGGCATGAATCGACAGGGCGGGGGATTATCCGCACCCGCATTGACCGACAAGGACCTGGAAGACATCGTGGCGGCAGCCGAGATGGAGCTGGACTTCCTTGCGGTGTCTTTCCCGCGCAACGCGGCTGACGTGGAAAACGCCCGCAGGTTGCTTCGCGAGGCAGGTGGTGAAGGTCTGATAGTCGCCAAGATTGAGCGTGCGGAGGCAGTAGCCGACCTGGAAAATATTGTCGAAGCGAGTGATGCCGTCATGATCGCGAGGGGTGACCTTGGCGTGGAAGTCGGTTATGCCAGCGTGCCGGGTATCCAGAAGCGCATTCTCGCCATGACCCGCAAGCGCAACAAGATTTCGATCACCGCAACCCAGATGATGGAGTCCATGATTACCCAGCCCCTGCCCACGCGTGCCGAGGTGTCTGACGTGGCCAATGCCGTGCTGGACGGCACCGATGC
>JAPHSC010000326.1 GCA_026193125.1 Gammaproteobacteria bacterium | reverse complement strand
GCACATAACTGACCCAGGCCAAACAGTCTCTGCACACCCATGTCCCTGGCCAGGGTTCCCGCTTCACGGTGCAAACACTCTCCTTCCGGCCCAAGTTCACCCATGTCCCCGAGCACCAGCCAGCAGGGTCCCGGCAGTTCAGACAGGGCTTCCAGCGCAGCTTTAAGGGACAAGGGGTTGGCGTTATAGGTGTCGTCGCAGACCAGGGCGCCACGCAAACCACGCAGAAGCTGCAGACGGCCAGCCACCGGGACGACGCGCTCCAGACCGGTCACGATTTGAGGAATATCCACCCCTTCGGCGTAACAGGCAGCAGCAGCGGCGAGTGCATTTAGTGTGTTGTGACGCCCTACCAGGCCAAGCCTCACTCGACTCTCGCCACGTGGGCTGTGCATGACAAAAGCTTCTGCACCATTTTCCGCCGGAAATTCCCGCTGCGCCCGAAAATCAGCCTGGGCATGCACGCCGAAGCTCAGGACTTTGCGCTCGCCGGCCAGACCCCGCCACAAGTCAAAGAACTCATCGTCACGGTTGATGATTGCCGTGCCATCGGGCGGAAGTCGCGTGAACAATTCGCCCTTGGCCCGGGCCACTCCGGGCAAATCACCAAAACCTTCAAGATGCGCAGGACCAGCGTTGGTCACTACCGCCACGTCAGGTAAGGCAATACCAGCCAGGTAGTCGATTTCACCCGCATGATTGGCGCCCATTTCAATCACGGCTGCCTGGTGCTCGTTGCCAAGATCAAACAGCGTTAGCGGCACACCGATGTCGTTGTTCAGATTGCCGCGCGTGGCCAGGACCGTATATTTCTGGGCCAGGATGCTTGCGATCATTTCCTTGACGGTGGTTTTCCCATTACTGCCGGTAACCGCAACCAGGGGCAGTGCAAATTGCTGGCGCCAGGCGCGGGCGAGGTCGCCCAGCGCGCGCCGGCAATTCTTCACTATCAGCTGGCTGAAATCCGGGTTACAGGGGTGCTCCACAACACAGCCCACAGCCCCTGCACTCATCGCCGCAGAAACGAAGTCGTGACCGTCGAAGCGCTCTCCGCGCAAGGCCACATACAGGCAGCCTTGCCGAACTTTGCGACTGTCCGTAGTCACGCCAAGGAAGGCCCGGTCCTCGCCCAGCAAGCGCGCCTGCATGTGCAGGGAAACCTCTTTCAGCGAACCACTGATCATGCCCGCCTCTCGAGCGCCGCAATGGCGCATGCCTGGTCGCTAAACGGCCGACGATGACTACCTACCTGTTGATATTGTTCGTGACCCTTGCCGGCGATCAGCACGACATCGTCAGCGCCTGCCTCGGCTATACACTGACCTATGGCCGTGGCGCGATCAGCCTGTTCAAGCACCTGTTCTTGCCGCCCGATACCAGACCGAATATCGGCAATGATCGACTCCGGCGCCTCGCTCCTGGGGTTGTCACTGGTAATCACGAGGCGGTCCGCCAGGCGCTCTGCCACCGCTCCCATCAATGGGCGTTTGCCTTTATCACGGTCGCCACCGGCGCCAAACACACACCACAGCCGGCCGCGACAATGCGCACGGGCCGAGGCCAGCGCCTTTTCAAGGGCATCGGGTGTGTGCGCAAAATCCACGATAACCAGGGGTGCATTGGGTCGCCGGACCAGCGCCTGCATACGCCCCGTGGGAGCGGACACTTCGCCCAGCACCTGCACTGCCGCTGGCAGTTCTATGCCCTGCTCCAGCAGGACCGCCAGGACCAGCAACAGGTTTACCGCGTTGAATTCGCCCAGCAGCGGGCTTTCCAGACTGGCGTCTCCCCAACTGGAACGCAGGGTGAGCACCAGACCCGATTCGCGCACTCGAATATCGGCCGCTCGCAACCAACGGCTCGCACGCAGTTCAGGGTGCTCACGCGTGGACACCGCCACGCAATGCATGCCCTGATCCAGGCTGCCGAAAAGCTGCATGCCAAAATCGTCATCCACGTTCACTACCGCCGTGTGCAGTCCCGGGCGCTTGAACAAGCGCGCCTTGGCCCCGGCATAACTTGCCATGTCGCCGTGGTAGTCCAGGTGATCGCGGCTCAAGTTGGTAAACAAGGCGTTGGTAAAACGTACGCCGTCCACACGCCCCTGATCCAGGGCATGAGACGACACCTCCATGACCACGTGGCGGGCTCCGGTGGCGGCCATTTGGGCCAGGCGGCGGTGCACGGTGACGACGTCGGGAGTGGTCAACTCTGCCGCATGCAAGGCGTCGGGCAGCCCCCAGCCTATCGTGCCAAGCATGGCGCCACCCAGGCCGAGGCGCTGCAAGGCGCTTGCCAGCAACCAGGCACAAGAAGTCTTGCCGTTAGTGCCTGTCACACCGGAAACTGTCACCTGCGACGAGGGT
This sequence comes from Gammaproteobacteria bacterium, assembly GCA_026193125.1. Taxonomy (GTDB): domain Bacteria; phylum Pseudomonadota; class Gammaproteobacteria; order Steroidobacterales; family BM003; genus CAKZML01. The sequence goes on along the minus strand of JAPHSC010000326.1, from coordinate 12,420 downwards.
TGTCCAAAAAACCGGTCGGCGAGCTGACCCAGTTGCGCGCGCAGATTCGGCACGGGGAAACATTTGACGTCACCGTCATTTGGCGCCGAGCGTCCCGCTGCTGGTTCCCAGGCGATTACCGAGGCACCCGCCGCGCGCGCCTGATCCAGGTAATCCAGGCCATGACCGCTGGCTCCCGCGCAGGCCAGGAACATGCCACCAGCTTCCAGTTCCCTGGCATCCAGCGCAATGTCTGTCACTGGCTGGCCACGCAGGGATTGCGGCACGTGTGTGCCAAGCAAATCGCCCAGGGTGTGCATGGCGACCGTCATGGCAAATCCCTCATGGCCTGGATGATCTCCCCGGGTCGACGCCGGGGAACGTCATCCGGCGCAAGCGCCAACAGACGCAGGGTCCCGGCCATGACCGAGGAGAACACCGGCGCCGCGACGTCTCCGCCGTAGAACTTGCCGGCGGAGGGCTCATCGATCATCACCACGATCGCCAGGCGCGGGGCAGTGGCCGGCGCCAGGCCTGCGAACACCGAGACGTATCGATCCTCCGAATAGCCGCCGGCGTCAGCCTTCCAGGAGGTGCCCGTCTTGCCCGCTACCCGATAGCCGGTGACGGCGGCACGGGTTCCGGTGCCGCCGTCCGCTACCACGGTCTCCAGCATTTCGATCAGGGCGCGAGAGGTGGCCGGGGACACCACGGTTTCCCCTTTTGGCACCTCGGTCTGACGCAGCAGGCTGATAGGCAGGTGGACCCCGTTATTGGCCAGGGTCGCATAAGCTTCGGTCAGCTGCAGCAAGGTTACTGACATACCGTAGCCATATGCCATCGTGGCTTGGGCGATAGGACGCCAGCTGTTGTAGTTGGCCAGCAATCCGGCTGATTCTGCCGGAAATCCACTGCCGGTCAGGGCGCCGAATCCGAAGCGTGCAAAGACACTCCAGAGGTAACGGGACTCCAGTTGCATGGCAATCTTGCTGGCACCCACGTTACTGGACTTGGTCAGCACCGTGGCCAGACTGATGTTGCCCAGGTTGTGCTTGTCCTGGATGACCTTGCTACCCACCTTGAAAAATCCCGGCGAGGTATCCACGGTGGAGTTTGTTTTGAAATCTCCACTTTCCAGGGCGGCTGCCAGTACAAACGGCTTGATACTCGAACCGGGTTCAAAAATATCCGTAACCGCCCGGTTGCGATAGCGCGCCGGGCGGAATTCAGAGCGGTCGTTGGGGTTAAAGGAAGGCTGGTTCGCCATCGCCAGTACTTCACCCGTGGTCACATCAATAACCACGATGGAACCCGACTTGGCACTGTTTGCCTGCACCGCCTGCTTTAACTCGCGGTACGCCAGGTACTGAATGCGCAGGTCCAGACTCAATTCCAGCGGCTGTCCTTCCCTCAGCGGCTCGACCTGCTCTACCTCAATGGTGTTGCCGCGCCGATCCCGCAGGACACGCTTGAATCCCGACTCCCCGGCCAACCAGCTGTCGTAGGCCAGTTCCAGGCCTTCCTGGCCGTGATCGTCGATATCCGTAAAGCCGAGCAGGTGTCCTGTAACCTCCCCGGCCGGATAGAAGCGATGGTACTCCCGCTGCAAATACACACCGGGAATGTTCAACTTCTCTACGCGCTGGGTTCGCTCCGGCGACATATGACGCTGCAGGTAAAGAAACTCGCGATTCAGATTTGAGGTAATTCTGCGCTTGAGCCAATCGGGCTTGACTTCCATGGCGCGAGCAAGCGCTGGCAGGCTGTCCGTCGCATCGGCAACCAGCCGGGGGTTCACCCAGACACTGTCCACGGGGGTGCTGATTGCCAGCGCCTCGCCATTACGATCTGTAATAGGCCCGCGCGGAGCCACGGTCGGCACGATTCGAAGGTGACGCGCGTCGCCTTGCTCGGCAAGAAAAGTATTCCTCAATACCTGCAGATCCAGGGAGCGGACAGCCAGGGCGAAGCCAACCAACAATAACAAGACCAATACGAAACTGACCCGCAGCCGGATCTGTTGCAACTGCTGTTCAAATGCGGCCGATTTACTCATTGACTAACGATGAACACGTCTGAGGGTTGAGGGATGTGCATGCCCAGGCGCTCACGCGCCTCACGGTCAATGCGCGCATGGGTTGACCAGTAACTTTCCTCTATTTGTAAGCGCCACCAGTCCACGACCAACTCGTCTCGCTGACTATTGAGTTGTTGCAGATGGGTAAATTGCCGCCGGGATTCATGCGTGGTGTAAACCACGGCCAGGGATGACAACAGGGTCAGCAGCAGCAGACCCGGAACCACGAGACGCATCAGGGGAGAGGCATTCATCGTATCTTCTCCCCTACTCTCAGCGTGGCGCTGCGTGAGCGAGGATTGGCATCCAGCTCGGCCTGGCCGGCGCTGACACTCTTCCCTATCGCCCGCATACGCGGCCTGGCATGCACGGGAATATTCGGCAAGCCTGCATACACCGGGTCGGCGAGGGAGTGACTGCGAATAAAACGTTTGACCATGCGGTCTTCGAGAGAGTGGAAACTGATCACACAAAGCCGACCGCCCGGGGCCAGTAATTCCAGCGCCGCGTCCAACCCGGACTCGAGAGACTGCATTTCCCGATTCAGGTGAATGCGTATGGCCTGGAACGTCTTGGTGGCGGGATGCTTGCGCCCATGTCGGCCAGGTACGGCCGAGGCCACCAGCGCGGCCAGCTCAGAGGTCCTGGCCAGGGGTTTTTCCTCGCGCCAGCGTAAAATGGCGGCAGCGATACGCCGGGCATGCTTTTCTTCCCCGTAGCGCCAAAGAACCTGGGTGATTTCCTTTTCCGTGGCCTGGGACAGCCACTGGGCAGCGGTCATGCCCTGCTCATTATCCATGCGCATATCCAGGGGGCCGTCAGCCTGGAAGCTGAATCCGCGTTCGGGTGAATCCAGCTGGGGCGAGGACATGCCCAGGTCGAACAACAGACCGTCCAATGCCTGGATATCGTGATCCCTCGCAATCTGCGCCAACATCTCGAACGAACCCCTGATAATCGATACACGTTGATCTTCGCCAAACAGTTGTCTGGCCACTTCAATGGCCTGAGGGTCCCTGTCCAGTACAATCAGTCGCCCTTCAGTACCCAGCGCCTGCAGGATTGATCTGGCGTGCCCGCCTCGGCCAAAGGTGGCATCCAGATACTTGCCTGCCGGCCTGACGGCCAGAGCCTCCAGCACCTCCTTGTGGAGTACCGGCAGATGGCGTTCCAAAGCCGGGGTTCCTATAAGGAGAGAGATTCGAGCTCGGCCGGCAGGTCTACCCCGTCGTCCTCTGTCTGAAGCCACTGGTCGCGTTTCGCGTTCCAGCGTTCCTCATCCCAAAGCTCGAATTTATTGCCCTGACCGATGAGGATGGCCTGTCGGTCCAACCCCGCGAACTCCCTCAACTCACGCGGAAGCAAAATACGTCCATGACCGTCCAGGTCCAACTCGGTTGCATAGCCCACCATTAACCGCTGCAGTCTGCGGGCCTGGGGGTTCAAGCTGGGCAGACGCACCAGCTTGCGCTCGATTTCTTCCCAGTCCGGAAACGGGTAGATCAGCAGGCAATAATCGCGGTCCACCGTCACCACAAGCCGACCATCACTTTTCTCGGACAGCCGGTCGCGATAGCGCGTAGGCATGGCCATGCGCCCTTTTGCATCCAGTGTGATTTTGCTTGCACCGCGAAACATGTCTAAGGTTCTCCAAAAAAGCCTGGAGTTCCATTTCTCCCCACTTTTCCCCACCTGCCGACACTATAGGTACGCGCGAGCAGCACTGTCAACACAAAAACAGCAAAAATTTCTTAGTTGTGAGTAACTTAGACGCGCTTTCGAAGTGGAATTCGGGGTGTTTTCAGAGTGTTTTGAGGCACAAAATCAGTGAGTTAAGCCCGCTTCCTAGAAAAGCCTTTAAATTGAGAATTATTATGTGAAAGGTGGGAGTCGGCCGATAAGCCGGGTTTTGTCGTGGGCAACCATTCATCTGGGATACACGTCACCGCGTACCTCAAGCGACCTACCCGGGAGCGAATGCGAGCCGCATCCTACGGCCGAAGCCGAACGCTCCCCTATTTGGTCTTGCTCCGGGTGGGGTTTACCTAGCCACGAAGTGTTGCCACTCGCGCGGTGCGCTCTTACCGCACCGTTTCACCCTTACCGGCGTCCCTGGGGACGCTTAGGCGGTTTGCTTTCTGTTGCACTTTCCGTAGGCTCACGCCTCCCAGGCGTTACCTGGCACCCTGCCCTGCGGAGCCCGGACTTTCCTCCGCGGATCGTAACGACCCGCCGCGGTTGCCTGGCCGACTCCCGCCGCGAACAATAGGTCCTGCGCGCCTTAAACTCAAGGTAAATCAATATCTTTATGCAGATCAGTGGCTCGTTTGTATACCTGGTTGCGGGCAAGACCCGTGAGCGCGCATGCCAGTTTCACTGCCTGGCTTAGCGGCAGCACCGGCAGCAATACGGAAAGCACCCTGTCCAGGTCATGATCCTGCTCTTCCTCGGCAATACTCCGGCCCTCAACCAGCACGACCAACTCACCCCGTTGCATATTCGGATCGCTACTCGACTGCTGCGCGAGTTCGCCAAGCCTGCCCCGATAAAGCGACTCATAGAGCTTGGTCAATTCGCGGGCAACCGCGGCCTCTCGCAGGGGGCCGAAAACCAAACACAGATCTTCCAGCATGTCCGCCAGGCGCTTGCCCGACTCATAAAAGACCAGGGTCCGCGCGTCTGCGGCGAGGCTCTGCAGGCGGGTTTGCCGGGCTCCCCGCCTGGAGGGTAAAAAACCTTCAAATACGAATCGATCAGTGGGTAATCCGGCCACCGACAAGGCGGCAATGGCGGCGCAGGGTCCGGGCACGGCAACCACCGGCATATTCAGCTCACGCATGCGGCGCAGCAGGGGAAAACCGGGATCACTAACCAGGGGCGTACCTGCATCAGACACCAGGGCGATACTTTGACCCTCCTGCAGCCGTTGCACCACGGACTCCATTTTTTGCCTTTCGTTGTGCTCGTGTAAGGACTGCATCGGCCGGCTCAAGCCAAAATGTCGAAGTAGTTGGGCGGTGTGTCGCGTATCCTCAGCCAGCACCAGGTCCACCTGGGTCAGAACCTCTACTGCCCTGGGAGAAATGTCCCCCAGATTGCCTATGGGCGTGGCAACGACATAGAGGGTACCGGGCAAAATTTGCTGCATGGGATAATCAGGCCAGAAAGGTTAATCTTGCACGCAGGATATCAAGGAGTCTCTGATCTATTCGTGAATTCGTGTCTTGGGGCTAAAAAATCCGCCTTCTGTGTTTCCAATCTTTGAAAATAGAACCACTATTTCGTGCAATTGGCGCCTTGAATCTGAATTTTTTGCTAGCAGGCCGCTTCGTTCAGAATAAACCAGGGGCTTCAAAAAAAGCTGTGACCCGGCGGAGAATTTTGTAAATTTCCGCCAATGACCCAGGAATTATGCTCGCCGAGAGCGCGGGCTGCTGCTTTAATGTCTGCCAGGCCCTTACTGACCCAGGACCCCACATAGCATGAGAACAAACGTCAGCCCTACCCACAATGCCCTGCGCATCCTGGCGCTGCTGGTGCTAATCGCATCGGTGACTGCCTGCCAGGCACCCGTGAGATGGGCGGATTCGGGAGAAAGTGCAGCAAGGGCCGAGCAGGCGGCTGAACAGGGACGGTACCGAGAAGCAGCGCAAATTTACCAGGACCTGGCTGACCGGGAGAGCGGCCCCACGGCAGACCGCTGGCGACTGCTGGAGGCCCAGCAATGGCTGAACAGCCAGGACCTGGCTGCTGCCGGCAAGGCCCTGGACTCGGTGTCCGGTCCGATGGACCGGGACAACCTTGCTTTATGGTCACTGCTCGGCGCGCAACTGCTGCTGTACGAGGACAGGCCCGATGAGGCCCTGAAACGGTTGGAGGAATCACCTCCTCCAACAGCGAAAGAGGCGGCCGAATTTTACTCTTTGAAAGGCGACATTCTGCTTCGGCTATACCGGGTAGACCAGGCCATCCAGGCATTCAACGAACAGCAGACATGGCTGAACAATGCCGCCGATATACTGTCCGGCCAGCAACGGCTGCTCGATCAATTGGTGGCACTGGAGCGCGAGGGACGTCTGGGAGAATCGTCACTCGGTGGTGAGCTGGAAAATGGCTGGATAGCACTGGCCCGCATGAGCGCCCATACAGCCGCCGACGGACCGGCATTCCTGGCCGGTCTGCGAGGCTGGCGCATGACTTTTCCACAGCACCCGGCGAGCGGGGGCATCGTAGCCAAGCTGATGGAGCAATACCGGGGGGCCGGCAGCTACCCGGTCCAGGTAGCCTTGCTGTTGCCGCTGAGTGGCAGGGAACAGGCATTTGGAGAAGCTGTGCGAGACGGCTTCCTGGCCGCTTACCTGCAAAGCCCCAACAAGTCCTTGCTGCCGCTGGTCCGGATTTACGACACTCGGCAAGTGGGCGCCCCGGCCAGTTACCGCAGCGCCATTATCGACGGTGCGGACATGATCGTCGGCCCCCTTTTGCGTGATGATGTAACGCAACTCATGGGCAGCGCGAATGGCGAGGCACCGGTGCTGGCATTGAACCTCGGTAACGCTGGTGGCTATGTACCGCCCGTGTTTTACCAGTTCGCCCTGGACCCCGAAGAAGAGGCCCGCGAGGCGGCGCGACGGGCATTGGCCGACGGCCACGTTCGGGCCATTGCGCTGGTGCCCGCCAGCAGCTGGGGCAAGCGGCTGCTGGACAGTTTCAGCGCGGAATTCGCGGCGCTTGGCGGTGAGTTACTCACCAGCGCCACCTATGATCCCGCGGAGCAGGATTATTCATCCACGATTACTCGCGCATTGAGCCTGGATCAGAGCAAGGAACGCTATCGGCGGCTGTCGGATGTATTGGGCATGTACCCGGAGTATGAGCCCCGTCGCCGCGAGGACGTGGAGTGCATCTTTGTGGCGGCGCAACCCGAACAAGGCAGGTTGATGCGTCCGCAACTCAAGTTCCACTACGCCTCCGACCTGCCGGTGTATGCAACATCGGCCATCTACCAGCCGGATGTCGCGGCCAACAAGGACCTGGACGGGCTGGCCTTTACCGATATGCCCTGGTTACTCACTCTGGCGAAGGATAATTCGGGTCTGCACGCCACGGTTGCCAGCTCATTTGCCGACTTGCAGGAAAATCAGCCCCGCTTGGTGGCCATGGGCGTCGACGCATTCCGGCTGTTGCCCTGGTTGTACAGTGGCCAGCAGGTTTCAGGGCTGCCGGGTGCAACGGGCGTGCTGAGCATAGCAGCCGACGGCATTGTGCACAGGCAATTGGAGTGGGCCCGTTTCAGTAACGGCAGACCCCTCGGATTGCAGCCGAAAACCCCTGGTTCTGTGAGCCCCATCACCGTAGAGTATTGACCGCGGACAAACGCGCACAGGGCAAGCGGGCCGAGCAGCTGGCGCAGGCCTACCTGCAGACCCGGGGACTCCAGTTTATTCAGTCCAATTACCATTGCCGTATGGGCGAACTGGACCTGGTAATGCGCGAGGCGGATACCCTGGTATTTATAGAAGTACGCCTGCGCCGCAGCACGGCCTTTGGCACCGCTGCGGAAAGTGTTACCCGCCGTAAGCAGGACAAACTCTGGCGTGCCGCGTTACACTTCATGGCAAGTCGGCCGGACCTGGCATCACTGGCGGTCCGATTTGATGTGATTGCGCTGTCAGGCATGGCGGTAGAGGACAGTTGCTGGATTAGGAACGCGTTCGGCGCGGAACATTGACGGGTATTTTTATGCACGCAGAAGACAGAATAAGAATGCTTTTTGCCGACGGCATAGAGGTCAAGCATCGCGCCATGGAGCAGCTGCCTCCGGCCATCGCCTCAGCCGGTTTATTGATGACTGATTGCTTGCTTGATAACGGCAAGATACTCAGCTGTGGCAACGGTGGATCCGCGGGAGATGCGCAGCACTTCTCGGCGGAAATGCTCAATCGTTTTGAAATGGAGCGCCCGGGTCTGCCGTCCATAGCGCTGACTACGGACAGCTCCACTATCACCTCGATCGCGAACGATTACTGCTATGAAGATATTTTCAGCAAGCAGGTTCGAGCCCTTGGACAACCGGGAGACACGTTGCTGGCCATCAGTACTTCGGGTAATTCGGAAAACGTGCTGCGGGCAGTGCAAGCCGCTCATGAGCGCGGCCTGCGGGTTGTGGCACTGACCGGGAGAGATGGCGGGAAGATGGCTGGAATCTATCGTGACGGCGACGTCGAGATTCGAGTACCTGCGACCTCAACGGCCCGCATTCAGGAAGTTCACCTCATCGTCATACACTGCCTGTGCGACTTGATCGACAGAAGGCTTCTGGGCGTAGAGGATTAGGGCGATATCCTCTTTTTAGCGGGTCAGTTACTTGACCACCTTGAGATGAGAAACTCGCGGCCTGCCCCCGGATTCCTCGTCGCGTGGCTGTGGACCGGGCCCCGTCGGTGGTCGCCCGCCATCGTCCTCCTCGCCAAACAGCATCCCCTCACCTGATTCCCTGGCGTAAATACCCAGCACTGCCCTGAGCGGAATGGTTACCGACATGGGTGTACCGCCAAAACGCGCCTGGAATACAACGAAGTCGTTGTCTATCTGTAAGCCCACGACCGCAGAATGACTGGCATTGAGAACAATCCTGCCGTCCTTCACATATTGCCTGGGAACAACCACACCCTCGATACCTGCGTCGATTACCAGGTGAGGGGTCTGGTTATTATCCGTGATCCACTCGTGCATGGCCCGCAGCAAATATGGGCGCCGGGATGAAAGATCGGATTCGGTCACGAGCTACTGCCTGATCTCCCGCTCCAGCTCTGTCAGGCTTTGCTGGAATGAAGGGCGGGCAAATATGCGCTGGGCGTACTTTGCGATCGTAGCGGCCTCCTTGGGCAGCTCGATACCGTACTTGGGCAAACGCCACAGAATCGGAGCAATGGTGCAGTCTACAAGCGACAACTCATCGCTGAGGAAATATGGCTTGGCACCAAACACCTCCGAACTGGACAGGATGCTCTCCTTGAGTATCTTGCGGGCTTTCAAGGCGGGCTTCTTTTCTCCTGCCGCCTCAATTTGCCCGGCCATGTTGTACCAGTCCCGCTCAAGGCGGAACAAGGCCAGGCGGAACTGTGCCCGGCTGACCGGGTCCACGGGCATCAGGGGCGGGTGCGGGAAGCGCTCGTCCAGGTATTCAATGATGACACGGGAGTCATACAGCACCAGGTCTCTATCCACCAAGGTAGGGACGCTGTTATAGGGATTCAGGTCCAGAAGGTCTTCCGGCAAATCAGGGCCATTTACATCAATGATATCGATGTTGATGCTTTTCTCCGCCAATACCATACGCACCCTGTGACTATGGGCACATAGTTGATTAGAGAACAAAGTCATCACTGACCGCCTGTTGGCGATATTCGACATGTCAAACTCCTCTGAGTCACAGCCCAGGCAAAAAATCAGAAAAAAGCACCATCATCGACCTAGTGTACGTCCTTCCAGTATTCCTTCTTCAACGCGTACGCGAACAAAAAGAACACCAGCAGGAAGAACATCACCCAGATACCCAGCTGGATACGTTCCAACTTTACCGGCTCACTGATGTACTCGAGGAAAGTCACTATATCACGCACAAATTCCTTGTATTCTTCTGTGGACATACTACCGGCAGTAGTGTGTTCAAAGCGATCAAAGACCTCGTGTTCGTTACCTGCCGCATCGTTCTCGATACGGTACACGGCGCGCTGTATGCCCTGTAGTTCCCACAGGACATGCGGCATGCTCGCGCCGGGCAACAGCAGGTTATTCATACCGGTCGCGCGAGTATCATCCTGGTAGAAGGAGGTCAAAAATCCAAACAACCAGTCCGCGCCACGCGAACGCGCTATCAGAGAAAGATCTGGCGGCGGTTGTCCGAACCAGCGCTTCGCATCGACGGCGGGCATGGCCACCTGAATAGTGTCGAATGGCCGCTCGGCCGCAAACATCAGGTTATCCTGCAACTGGGCTTCGCTCAAGCCAAGGTCCGCACCCAGCCTGTTAAAACGCACGTACTGGGCGGAATGGCAACCAGAGCAATAATTCATGAAATTGCGCGCACCACGCTGCAGGGACGCAGTATTGGACACGTCTACATTAGCCTTTTCCAGGTGCCCACCACCGGATGAGGCCACGCCGACCAATGGAGTGCTCAGCAACAAAACAAGAAGGAATCGCTTAAGCATGATAGGTCACCCTCTCAGGAACGGGCTTGGTCTTGTCCACCTTGGATAACCAGGGCAGCAGCAGGAAGAACGCAAAATAGATGACTGTACCGAGGCGGGCCAGGTTGGTGTAGGTGGGTGTTGGAGCCTGCATACCAAGGTAACCGAGCATGACAAAGGCCGCAGTGAACAAGCCTAAGGGCAGCTTGTACAACCAACCCCGGTAACGGATGGAACGGACCGGTGAGCGATCCAGCCAGGGCAACAGGAACAATACAATAATTGCCGCGCCCATCAGTATCACACCGCCCAACTTGTCCGGCACCGCACGCAAGATGGCGTAGAAAGGTGTGAAGTACCAGACCGGGGCAATGTGCTCGGGCGTCTTCATGGCATTGGCCGGTTCGAAGTTGGCGTGTTCCAGGAAATACCCGCCCATTTCCGGGGCAAAGAATACCACCGCGCAAAACAGCATCAGAAATACTGCCAAGCCGACCGTGTCCTTGACACTGTAATAAGGGTGAAAGGCAATTCCATCAAGGGGAATGCCATCAGGACCCTTGGTGTTCTTGATCTCCACGCCATCCGGATTATTTGAGCCAACCTCATGCAGGGCCAGGATGTGGGCCACCACCAGGAAAATCAGGACCAGGGGCAAGGCAATCACGTGCAGGGCGAAGAACCGGTTCAGCGTGATGTCAGAGATATAGAAGTCGCCCCGAATCCACTCCACCAGGCTGTCGCCAATTACCGGAATGGCACCAAACAGGGAGGTGATCACCTGGGCGCCCCAGTAGGACATTTGACCCCACGGCAACAAGTAACCCATGAACGCTTCGCCCATCAGCACGAGGTAAATCAGCATGCCGAAGATCCACAACAGTTCCCTTGGTGGCTTGAACGAGCCATACAGCAGAGCACGGAACATATGCAGATACACCACGATGAAGAACGCCGAGGCGCCGGTGGAATGTATGTAACGGATCAGCCAGCCCCACTGCACGTCCCGCATGATGTACTCCACGGAGGCAAACGCATCCGCCGCAGAGGGCTTGTAGTTCATGGTCAGGAAAATGCCGGTAAGCAACTGGATTACCAATACCACCAGCGACAGCACGCCAAACAAGTACCAGAAATTGAAGTTCTTTGGCGCGTAATATTGCGCGGCGTGCTCATTGATCATCTTGGTCAATGGGAATCGGGCATCCACCCAGTCCAACAAGCGCTTTGCCGCACCCTGTTCGTTGTTAGATGTGCTCATCAGGCAACCCCCGTGTCATCGCCGATCAGAATGAGACTGTCACTCAGGAAACGGTGGCGGGGAACGCTCAGGTTTAAGGGGGCAGGGACCCCCTTGTAGACGCGGCCGGCCAGATCAAATTTCGAACCGTGGCAGGGGCAATAGAAACCACCTTTCCAGTCCGGGCCGAGGTCAGCCGGCGCGAGGTCAAAGCGTTCCGCCGGGACGCAACCCAGATGGGTGCAGATGCCTACTACCACCAGAATTTCGGGCTTGCGGGAACGGCTTTCATTGGTCGCATAGGCCGGCTGCTGCGGCTGCTCGGAATCGGGATCCCTGAGGAACGAGCCAACCTCGGGCAGGCTCTTCAACATGGCCTCCGTGCGGCGCAGTATCCAGATTGGCTGGCCACGCCAGCCCACCCGTATCATTTCACCCGGCTGGAGCTTGCTGATATCCGCCTCTACGGGAGCACCCAGGGCCTGTGCCCGGGCACTGGGCTTCCAGGACGAAAGAAATGGTACTGCGGCAAAGCCTGCGCCAACTGCACCTGTTACCGTGGTAGCCACAGTCAAGAAGTGACGCCTGCTCTTGTCAACGCCCTCGCTCATCGATGGGTCTCCTGAATCTGGTACTTCACCCGATTGGGATATATGTAAATTTCGGCTTATGCTTGCGCTTTCACACGCATTGCGCATGTGGCTCCGCCAACAAACGCCAGATTATACACGGCGACAAGATTTTGCGGTACGTTCTGGCCGTAAAATCCCGTACCAGAGTTGTATCTATGCCCGGATCAGGAACAAAAATGCACAACCCGCCAGGCCAACGGCAATGAAAAACCTGCGTCCAATAGGATTCATTCTACAATCCGCCGCCGTGGGTCTTGCCGTGGCCTTCGCCGTTCTTTATTTCCTCCCGGAATACAT
>JAPHSC010000099.1 GCA_026193125.1 Gammaproteobacteria bacterium | reverse complement strand
CCAGGCGGCGGCCCGTCCCGCTGAGCAGGAAGCAGACCGGAAGACGAGCCAGCAGTCCATTGCTGTATTGCCCTTTGTGGACATGAGCCCCGCCAAGGACCAGGAGTATTTCTCCGACGGCATCGCCGAGGAACTCCTGAACGTGCTGGTGAAGATAAAGGGCGTCAAGGTGGCCTCCCGCACGTCCTCCTTCGCTTTCAAGGGCAAGGACATCGGTATTCCCCAGATTGCCGAGGAGCTGCAAGTCGACAATGTACTCGAAGGCAGTGTGCGCAAGGCGGGAGATCAGGTGCGTATTACAGCCCAGCTGATAGACGTGCGCACTGACCGTCATTTATGGTCCGAGACCTATGATCGCAAGCTGGAGGACGTGTTTGCGGTGCAGGACGAGATCGCCCAGAAAATCGTGGAGGCATTGACCCTAACCCTGGGAGCGGGGGAGAAGGCCGCCCTGGCGGCGCCACACCAGGCCACGGAAAACCTCGAAGCCTATGAATTATTCCTGCGTGGTCGTGCCCTTTGGCAGCGTAGAGGAGCGGAAAATATCCGCAGGTCCATAGACTTGTTCGACCAGGCGACCCGACTGGATCCGGACTTTTCCCGGGCCTGGTCGGCCCTGGCGGCGGCCCGCCTGACATTGCCGGTGTACGATCTAACGGCAAATGAGGCGGAAGAATGGGGGCAGGCGGATTTGTTTGCTCGCAAGGCGCTGGCCCTGGATCCCGATATTGCCGAGGCCCTGGCGGTCATGGGGGATTTGACCCGTGGCAAGGGAGCCTGGGAAGAAGCCGAAACCTATTATCACCGGGCCATCGCCCTGGAGCCGGGCAGTGTCACCGGACACCTGTGGTACGGTGAGTTTCTGGCGGATGTGGGTCGCTTGCAGGAGGCGCTGACCGAAAATATCAAGGCCGTGGAACTGGATCCGCTCTCCCCGGGCGCCAACATCAATCTTTCAAACACTTACATTCTGCTGGGTAATTACCAGCAAGCGCTCAAATACGCCCTGGTTGGCGCTGACCTGGGGCACAACGGTGGAATGTTTCTTGCTGCTTCCAGTTACCTGGCCCTGGGTAACTATGTGAAGGCGCGAGAATATTTCGATTTGTTTGTCCAGGCCCTGGGTCTGCCGGCTCCTAACGAGTTTGGCAATGTGCTGGTTGACGCAGCCCAGGACCCGGGTGCCCGTCCCCGGGCGCTGGCGGCCGGGCGGGAATTTGAGGCGGGAGAAGACCTCATCGTTCTCTTGCTGGTTCAGTCCGGTGACCTGGACCAGGCATTTTCAGAGATTCCCCTGGCGCGGGACAATTGGGCCAACACTATCTGGTATTTCTGGGATGTAAATTTGGCGCTCCTGCGAAAGCACCCGCGCTTCAGGGACATTGTGCGAGAGGCAGGTTTGGCGGATTACTGGCGCAGCAACACCTGGTCTGATTTCTGTCATCCGGACGGCGACGACTTTTATTGCGAATAGGAGCGTGCGGTTAACGCATTGATTCGCGCCCGGTTGATTCCTGGTGCAGCAGGTATAGCCCCTGGGTTTCGGAGCCGTGTGTCATCCCGGCGGGTTGACCTGGTCTCCCTGGGGCAGCAAGAGGTCTTCAAGGAAAAATGCGGACAAGGATGACCGGCCTGAAAGACCGGACTTGCGGTACAGTGCCCGGGCCTGCTCGCGGATAGTCCTCTCGCTGGTCTGGCGGATCCCGGCAATTTCCTTGTGACTTAACCCTTTCAACAGGAACAGGCCGATTTCGCTTTCTGCGCGGCTTAGCTGCCACTCGGTGAACTGGTTCTGGATGGCTACACCCAGGCCCCGGATCAGTTCGCGACTCTCCTGACGCCATCGTTCGGCTTCAACCTGCGCATGAGCGAGGTCCGAACGGGCATGATGGAGTTGGCGCCAGAGCAACACCGAACCGCTTGCCGCAATCATTAGCACGAATCCCTCAATGGCCATGTGCCTCAGGCTGCTACCCTCGCTGTAGTCGGCGATCACGTCCCAGCCGATCAGAAAGATGATCACGGCAAACAATGCGATGGCGGCCCGTGTGGCCCAATAATCCTGTATGTCATCCGTCATAGATGGGTGTTCTCCAGTCACAAATCAGGCGTTAGGTCATGTGCCGGATTGTACCAGCAGGGCTCGTCGACCAGAGTGCAGCCTTTCCATTCAACTGGGGACGACACATGATAGCCACTGAAAATACGGTAAAGATATGGGACCCCATAGTCCGCATCGGGCACTGGACCCTGGTCCTGGCATTTTTTATCGCCTACTTCACGGAAGATGACTTCCTGACCCAGCATGTCTGGGCCGGATATGTTGTGGGCGCCGTGGTTCTTGTGCGTCTGATCTGGGGTTTCGTGGGCAGCAAGCATGCCCGGTTCCGCGATTTTGTGCGGTCTCCCTCTGGCACCCTAGGCTATATGCGTGACCTGACGCGGGGTAGCGCCCGGCGATACCTTGGGCACAATCCAGCCGGCGGGGCCATGGTTGTGGCACACCTATTGTGCATCACGGTTACCGTATTCTCTGGTTTGATGCTCTACGCGGTAGAGGAAAATGCCGGACCGTTAGCAGGCTGGGCGGCTAACGCACCGACAAGTTATACAATCCAGGCGCCGATCTCCAGCGCCTATGCGGATGAGGATGAGGAAAACGAGGTCGACGAGAACGCCGCGGAGGAGTTCTGGGAGGAAATCCACGAGCTGTTTGCCAATCTGGTCCTGCTACTGGCGGGACTACACGTGGCGGGCGTCTTGTTGTCCGGTTACCTGCATAAGGAAAATCTGATCAGGGCCATGGTGACCGGCAGAAAACGGCCCGAATCGAAATAGACGCAACAACCGGCATCTCCTGTTTCGACAGGAGATGCCGGCAAGGGTCCAACCGGTTGCCTGCATGCCCTCGTGAGAGAGTCACCTGGTTCCTGGACGTCAATCCGGAGCGATTGGACTTCCCGTGCGGCCGCAATGTCGGAACAGGCACGCATCAGGCGGACATGTGCTGGAATCGGTCTTACACACTGATTGTGCGGGCTACCTATGCCATCGATACCTCAATCGGGCTACAATCGCCGGCTGGTTTATCCGGTTTACGAATCTGAAAAAGGCTTTAACCATGCGAAAACTATTTGCCCTGCTTGCAGGCACTGTAATACTGGCGTCCCTGGGCGCCTGCTCCGATTCATCGAAACCCACGGGTGATAGCGCGGAGAAGAAGGAGGCCGCACCGGCCGATACCGCCAATGTGCTGCTGGCCCCGTGGACCGGCCCCTACGGCGGCGTGCCCGCCTTCGACAAGATGGACCTGACCCAGTTGAAACCCGCACTGGAATCAGCCATGGCCGCACACCTGGTGGAGCTTGACGTCATCGCCAACAACCCGGAGCCGGCCAGCTTCGAAAACACCATCGTTGCCATGGAGCGCTCCGGCCAGACCCTGGGCCGAGTGTTTACCTATTACGGTATCTGGACCTCCAATCTGTCCAGCCCGGAAGTGCGGGCGGTGGAGCAGGAAATGGCGCCGGTCCTGGCTGCTCATTTTTCCAAGGTCACCCAGAACGACAAGCTATTCACCCGCATCAAGGCGGTATACGAGGGCGACGAGCTCAAGACCCTGACCGGCCCCCAGCAACGTCTGACCTGGCTGAGGTACGACGGTTTTGCCAGCCAGGGCGCCACCCTGCAAGGTGAAGCCAAGGATCGCTATGCGGCCATCAATCAGCGCCTTGCGGAACTGGAGACCACGTTCTCCAACAACGTGTTGGCGGATGAGGAAAACTATGTCACCTATTTGACTGCCGAGCAGCTGGGTGGATTGCCAGAATCGCTGGTCGCGGCGGCAGCGGCAGCGGCCAAGGAAAGGGGGCAGGAAGGCAAATACGCCATCACCAATACCCGCTCCTCTATGGACCCGTTCCTGACCTATTCTACCGAGCGAGACCTGCGTGAATCGGTCTGGCGTACTTATTACAGTCGCGGCGATAACGGCGATGCTTACGATAACAACGCTGTAATCAGTGAAATGCTGAAGTTGCGCGATGAACGTGTGGGCCTCCTGGGCTATGACAATTACGCCCAGTGGCAGTTACAGAACCGCATGGCCAAGACACCGGAACGGGCCATGGGCTTGCTGATGCAAATGTGGCCGGCTGCCGTGGCGCGGGTGAAACTGGAAGTTGCGGACATGCAGGCTATTGCCGATGCCGAGGGCGCCAAGCTGAAGATCGCTCCCTGGGACTACCGCTACTATGCAGAAAAAGTGCGTAAGGCCAAGTACGACCTGGACTCGGATGAGGTCAAGCAATACCTGCAGGCAGATAAGCTGCGTGATGCCCTGTTTTACGTGGCAGGCGAGCTGTTCAACTTTCAGTTCACGCAGATTACTGATGGTTCGGTGCCCGTTTATCACAAGGACATGACGGTTTGGGAAGTCACCGACCGGACCACTGGCAAGCACATTGGCCTGTGGTACCAGGACCCCTATGCCCGCACCGGCAAGCGCTCCGGCGCATGGGCCAATGCCTACCGGGAACACGATATGCTGGATGGAGAGCACACCGTGCTGGCATCCAATAACTCCAACTTTATCCAGGGCGCTCCGGGCGAGCCGGTGCTGTTGTCCTGGGATGACGCCGAGACGCTGTTCCACGAGTTTGGCCATGCCTTGCAGGCGCTGTCATCCGAGGTCGCGTACCCGGGTCTGAGTGGCAGTGTGTGGGACGTGGTGGAGTTCCAGTCCCAGTTATTGGAGCGCTGGCTGCCAACCGATGAAGTAACCAGCAAATTCCTGGTGCATTACAAGACCGGTGAGCCGATACCTGCCGGGCTGGTTGCCAAGATCAAAAAAGCTGCGACCTTTAACTCGGGATACAGCACTACGGAGTACCTGGCTTCTGCGCTGGTGGATCTGAAGTTCCATACGACAGACCCAACGGATATTGACCCTGACGAATTCGAGCGCACCACTCTGGCAGAGCTGGGTATGCCAGAAGAGATCGTGATGCGTCATCGTTCGCCGCAGTTCAGTCATGTGTTCTCGGGTGAAGCCTACTCGGCCGGCTACTACAGTTACATGTGGGCGGAAGTGCTGACTGCCGATGCAGCCGAGGCTTTTGCAGAGGCTCCCGGTGGTTTCTATGACAAGGAGTTGGGTGCAAAACTGGTGAAGTACCTGTTTGCGCCGCAAAACTCCCTGGATCCGGAAGAGGCCTATCGTGCCTTCCGTGGTCGGGATGCGACCATTGATGCCCTGCAGCGGGACCGTGGATTTCCGGTGACCAGCAAGTAAAAGCACCAGGGTCAGAAAAGGGGGCCGAATACATCAAGAGTATTCGGCCCTTTTTTTGCTACCGCTTCGGAAATCAGGTTTTCGGCGTTTTCCTTCAGGAGTAGCGAATGGCATTCAGCAAGCGTGAATTTCTAAAAGTCGGGCTGGGGGCAGGTGTCGCCGCAGCATCAGGGCTGGCCTCGCCCATGATCGCCGCAACATCGGACTCCGACAGCAAGCAAGTTTCGGCGTTGCAACCGGTCACCGCTGATGTTCAGCCTATCGGGGCTGATGAGCGTCTGGCGCGCATAGCAAAAGCCCAGCGACTCATGCTTGAGCACAAGCTGGATGCGATTTTGATCGAGCCCGGATCGGCAATGCTTTATTACACGGGTATCAATTGGTGGCGCAGCGAGCGTCTGACCGCCGTAGTGATCCCACGCAAGGGCGAGATCGCAGTGGTGACGCCTTATTTTGAGGAGCCCAGCGTGCGCGAGTCCATGAGTGTTGGGCGAGACGTGCGCACCTGGAATGAGCACGAGAATCCCTTTGTTCGTGTGGCAGAGATTCTCACCGACCGTGGTATCAAGGGCGGGACCATCGGGCTGGAAGACACTGTCCGGTATTTTGTGGTGGACGGTCTGAAGAAAGCGGCGCCGAAAGTTGCCATCAGCAGCGCTTTGCCCGTGACGCTGGGCTGCAGGATGTACAAATCCGCCCACGAGATCGCATTAATGCGTAAGGCCAACGAGGTGACCCTGCGTGCCTATCAACACGTCTTCCAGGGTCTGGAAGTGGGAATGGCTCCGGCCGATGTTGTCAGCATGATGCAGCATGCACAAGGCTCCCTCGGCGGAGAAAGCGCCTGGGCCATGGCATTGCTTAACGAGGCCAGCGCCTATCCCCACGGCTCCGGCCAGTTACAAACAGTCAAGCCTGGCGGGATCATACTTATGGATTGCGGTTGCAAGGTGCACGGCTACCAGTCAGACATCTCGCGCACCCTGGTTTTCGGTGAGCCGGACAAACACCAGCGCCAGGTGTGGGGCCAGGTGCGGCAGGGGCAGCAGATTGCATTCGAAACGGCGGCTATCGGCACACCAGCGGGCAAAGTGGACGATGCGGTGCGGGCCTATTACGAAAGCCTGGGCTATGGACCGGGTTACGCTACCCCGGGTCTTAGCCATCGCACCGGTCACGGCATCGGCATGGATGGGCACGAGAGTGTCAATTTCGTGCACGGAGAAACCACGCCACTCGCTCCCGGTATGTGCTTTTCCAATGAACCGGGCTTATATATTTTTGGCGAGTTCGGGGTGCGTCTGGAGGATTGTATTTACATGACCGAAAAAGGCCCGGCCTGGTTCACCGTGCCACCTCAATCTATCGATCAACCATTGGGTAGCCTGGGTGTATGAAATCGAATTACAGACTTCCGTGATTTGGCTGATGCCTATGGTGAGCACTGTAGAGGCCAATTTGTAATTTCAGGAGGGGCCCGGGGTGAGGCCGGCAAAAAGCAGGTTTGTCCTGATGAATCGACCCGGCGCGCACTGCCCCTTGACCACGGCCCGGGATTTCTGCAACTATTGTGGCGCTCATAGAGATCAGCAGAGGGACTGGCCCTGAGAAGCTGAGGCAACCTGCAAGCCTAACCGTTTTGCAAAGGTGCCAAATCCAACGACGGAGCACCGTCGGAAGATGAGTGACCAGGAAACCCGCAAGGGTCAGGCCCTGGTTTCCCTCCCACCCCGCCAGTCCCGACACCGCGTGATGCTCGTGAGCGTGTAACGTTCAGGAGACAGGTCGATGCATGGGACAAGCGCCATCCGCGGGGAAATCCGGGTCGGGCATACATTCAAGCTAAAGCGCGGCGGTTCGCTGCCCTCACCGCAAATCGGATACGAGTTGACCGGACCCGAGAATGGACCGGTGCTGGTGGCGATGGGCGGGATTTCAGCCACTCGGCATGTGTGCGCGTCTGTCGAATTTCTAGAGCCAGGCTGGTGGGAAGATTTCGCCGGCCCGGGCAAGGCCCTGGATACGACACGCTTCCGCGTACTGGGTATGGATTTTCTTGGTGGCAATGGTCGGACCCAGGGACCGCGTCTGCAAGATGCGCCCTTCCCAAGCGTTGATCCGGAAGACCAGGCTCGTTTGTTGGCCGACTTGCTGGACGTGTTGAAGATTCCGCGCCTGCAGGTCTTCTTTGGCGCCTCTTACGGCGGCATGGTGGCGCTTCAATTTGCGGCCCTGTTCCCGAAGAAGCTGGAGAAGCTGGTGGTGGTGGGGGCCACGCATCGTCCGCCGGCCATTGCCACGGCCTTGCGTTGTGTGCAGCGTGAGGCTATTCGTCGTTGTCAGCGTCTTGGGGATGCCGCAGAAGGCCTGCGCATTGCCCGTGCGATCGGCATGGTGACCTACCGTTCGGCGCAAGAGTTTGCACAGCGTTTCGATGCCGAGCCGGAATCGCGCGATGGGCAGCTGGCATTTGCGGTCCAGGATTACCTGTTTGCACGCGGTGACGATTTCGCCCGCCGCTTTTCACCAGAGGCGGTGCTATGTCTTTCCGAGTCGATCGATCTTCAAAACCTGGAGCCCGAGCGCGTCAGGGTTCCAGCCGAGCTCTTATGCGCCAGCTCGGATTTCGTTGCGCCACCTGAATTAATGCAGGAACTGTCCCGGCGTATCGACGCGCCTTGCCGATATACACAGTACGAGTCTCTTTACGGCCACGATTCTTTTCTCAAGGAGGTGGAGCTTCTCGGGGCCCACTTCAAACGCATTCTCGATATCTGATTTTCCCGAATTTATTCAAGGAGAGCACCAAAATGAAACTGGAGACTATTGCCATACACGGAGGCTATCAGCCGGAGCCCACCACCCGGGCGGTGGCGGTGCCCATATACCAGACTGCTTCGTATTCTTTCGAGAACACCCAGCATGGCGCTGACCTGTTCGACCTGAAAGTCGAGGGAAACATCTACACACGCATCATGAATCCCACGACCAGCGTGCTGGAGCAGAGAGTGGCGGCGATGGAGGGGGGTATCGGCGCACTGGCGGTGGCCTCGGGTATGGCGGCGATTACCAATGCCATTCTGACTCTGGCTGAACAGGGCGATAATTTCGTCACCACGACCGCTCTTTACGGTGGCACTTACAACCTGTTTGCCCACACCTTGCCTAACTACGGTATTGAGGCGCGGTTTTGCGACCTGAGTGATTTGAGCGCAATAGCCTCGAAAATCGATTCGCGCACCAAGGCTGTTTTCTGCGAGTCGATCGGCAACCCGGCGGGCAATGTGGTTGACCTGGAAGCGATTGTCAAAGTCGCCCACGAACATGGAGTACCGGTGATCGTGGACAATACCGTGGCCACTCCTTATCTATGTCGACCGTTTGAGCATGGCGTGGATATCGTGGTGCACTCGCTGACCAAGTACCTGGGCGGTCATGGCACCAGCATCGGTGGCGTGATCGTGGACTCCGGTAATTTCCCCTGGGCCGAGCATGCCGAGCGTTTCCCGCGCTTTAACAATCCTGATCCGTCCTATCACGGGGTGGTGTATGCCGAGGCGCTCGGTCCGGCGGCCTTTATCGGCCGGGCGCGGGTAGTACCACTACGGAACATGGGCGCTGCGATATCACCGTTCAACAGCTTCCTGGTGGAGCAGGGTATTGAGACGTTGCCACTGCGCATGGACAGGCACTGCGAGAATGCCCTCGCGGTGGCCAACTACCTGAAAAAACATGCGAAGGTCAGCTGGGTGCGTTACGCCGGCCTGCCGGATCACCCGGACAAGCCGCTGGTCGACAAGTACCTGGGCGGCAAGGCCTCGGGTATTCTGAGTTTCGGCATTACCGGTGGAGCTGAAGCCGGCGCCCGGTTTATCGACGCTCTGAAACTGATCGTTCGGCTGGTTAACATCGGTGACGCGAAGTCTTTGGCCTGCCATCCGGCCTCGACCACCCACCGTCAGCTAAACGCCACAGAGCTGGCAGGAGCGGGTGTGTCGGAGGACCTGGTCAGGTTGTCGGTAGGCATTGAGCATATCGACGATATTATCGAGGACATCGAGCAGGCGCTGGGCGCGGCCTGACACCTGGCTTGTGATTAAAAAAGGTTAACGGGGCGTTCTGGCCCCGTTAACCTTATAATCGCCGTCCCCACGGGCCGGATTCGAATGTCGGGTTCGCAGATTGTCGTTGTGGGGTGAGACCGGTCCTGGCTGGGGAGTCGACATACTGCCGCGTATCCAGCCCGGTTACACCATGGAGACCTCCAAACCTGTATGAGCAATGAAAACAACCTGAGCAAGGTTGCGCGGGTTACCTTTTTGTTCTGGGTGATGAAGATTTGCGCCACTACCCTGGGGGAGACCGCCGGCGATCTGCTGTCCATGACCCTGAATGTGGGCTATGCAATCAGCACCTTGATACTGCTTGGTGTGTTTATTGTCACCCTGGTGCTGCAGCTCAGATCACGGGCATTTCATCCTGCCCTGTTCTGGATCGTGATCTTGTCCACCAGCACTGCAGGCACCACGCTGTCGGACTATATGGACAGGACCCTGGGCCTTGGTTATGCCATGGGTTCCCTGATTTTGTTCTCCACCCTGGTGCTGGTGCTGGCCGTATGGCGCTACAGCGAAAACACGCTTGCCGTGGACAACATCCGCTCCCGTAAAGCCGAGTCCTTTTATTGGGCCGCCATCCTGGTTTCAAATACCCTGGGCACGGCCCTGGGAGATTTTCTGGCCGATGACTCGGGTCTCGGGTTCCTCGGCAGTGCCTTGTTGATAGCGGGACTCATTGCGGTAGTGGTGCTTGCCTATTACTTCACCCGTATAAACCGCGTCACCCTGTTCTGGATTGCCTTTGTGCTGACCCGGCCCTTTGGTGCCACCTTCGGTGATTTGCTGACTAAACCGGTAGACAGCGGTGGCCTGGATTTTGGCACCGTGGGTTCCTCCCTAATCCTGGCCTCGGTTCTGTTCGGTCTCATTATCTACACGAGTTTTCGCACCAGGCCTCGGTCTTCGTAACCGGACCTGAGCTGATATTTTTCACGCCTCAGGGTCTGCTCGCTGCCCCGCGGCGGCGTGGGATTCGGCCGGGGTAGCCCTGCCTGGGGAAGATAGTCGCCTTGAGTTGCGTTATGCTCATTAGCTGTTGCTTCCACCTAGCTCATAGCGGGAGATGTGATGCAGGACTTTGAGAAACTTGGCGCCTTCTATCTGGGCAAGCGGGTCGATGCCGAGGCCGGCCAGCTGACTGAGGAGCCCGTCCTTTACGATTCCAAGGATCTGACCACGCACGCCGTAATTGTCGGCATGACCGGCAGCGGCAAGACAGGATTGGGCATTGGCTTGATTGAAGAGGCCGCCATTGACCATGTGCCGGTCATCGCCATTGATCCCAAGGGTGATCTCGGGAATCTATTGCTGACCTTTCCGGAGCTGCGAGGAAAGGATTTCGAACCCTGGGTAGATGCTGGCGAAGCAGTGGAATCTGGCAAGGATCGCGAGGCTTTCGCCGCCGATATGGCCGAGACCTGGAAAAGCGGTCTTGCCCAATGGGGGCAGACCCCTGAGCGTATTCAAAAATTGCGCGAGGCGGCAGAGTTCGCGATCTATACGCCAGGCAGCAATGCCGGCATACCCATTTCCGTGCTCAGGGAAATGGCCGCACCGCCTGCCGAACTGATGAACGACTCGGACCTGTACCGGGAGCGGGTGCAATCCACCAGCACCGGGATCCTGGCGCTGGCGGGTCTGGACGTGGATCCGGTCACCAGTCGCGAACACATCCTGGTGGCAAACATCCTGGATCAAACCTGGCAGGCTGGCACCAGCCTGGACCTTCCGGGGCTGATTGCCCAGGTTCAGCAGCCGGGTTTCGACAAGATCGGCGTCATGACCCTGGATGCCTTTTTCCCGCCCAAGGATCGTTTTGGTCTGGCCATGCGTCTGAACAACCTGCTGGCGTCTCCCGGGTTCAGTGCCTGGATGGAAGGTGAACCGCTGGATATCCAGCGCCTGTTATACACGCCTGCCGGCAAACCGCGGGTATCGGTGCTGTCCATATCCCACTTGTCCGATCCCGAGCGTATGTTTTTCGTTACCGTGCTGCTCAATGAACTGATTGCCTGGATGCGCCGGCAGACGGGCACCTCGTCCTTGAGAGCGCTGCTGTACATGGATGAAATTTTTGGTTTCATGCCCCCGGTCGCCAATCCGCCCTCCAAGCAACCCTTGCTCACGCTGCTGAAGCAGGCCAGGGCCTTTGGCGTGGGTCTCGCGCTGGCCACCCAGAACCCCGTGGATCTGGACTACAAGGGATTGTCGAATGCCGGTACCTGGTTCATCGGGCGTCTGCAAACCGAGCGTGATCAGCAACGTTTGCTGGATGGCTTGCAGGGAGCCGAAACAGGAACCTCGATTGATCCGGCAGCGCTGCAGCGCATCCTCTCCGGGCTGGGCAAACGCCGCTTTCTGCTGCACAACGTGCATGACAAGATGCCAACTATTTTTCAGACGCGTTGGGTAATGTCTTACCTCGCCGGCCCCTTAAGCCGTGACCAGATTCGAAAGCTGACTGCTGACCGCCTTGCCGACATGCCTGCGGCGCCCGCGACCGGGAGGACACCGGCTGCCAGTGAGGCCGGGGTTGCGCCGAAAGCATCACGCCCTGTCGCGCCGCCGGGCCTGGACCAGTATTTTTTGCCAGCTGCGAAACTGCCGGCCAGCGGTGAAACCCTGGTGTACTGGCCAAGACTGCTGGCCGCGATCGAGGTCCGTTTCAGTAACGCGAAGCTGCAGAAGGACGTGGAGAAGAATTATTTTCTGGCGGCCGAATTATTGGGTGATACGCCGGATTGGGACAGCGCCGATAGTCCGGCTGTGCCAGTGAGTTCGCTTGATGCTGAGCCTCGAGACGCTACCGGTTTCAGTGATTGCCCAGCCGCCCTGTTGAATCCAGCCAACTTCAAGGCCTGGGAAAAGGACCTGGTCCGCTGGCT
>JAPHSC010000033.1 GCA_026193125.1 Gammaproteobacteria bacterium | reverse complement strand
TAGCGATCCACCAGTTCCTGGGGATCCACGGTATTGCCCTTGGACTTGGACATCTTGGCGCCATCCTTGAGCACCATACCCTGCGTCAGAAGATTGGTGAACGGCTCGTCGATATTCAGCATGCCCTCGTCGCGCATCAGCTTTTGAAAAAAGCGGGCATATAGCAGGTGCAAAATGGCATGCTCGATACCACCAATGTACTGGTCCACCGGCATCCAGTAGGCGGCACGCTCATCCACCATGGCAGTATCGCAATCACGGCTGGCATAACGACAAAAATACCAGGACGACTCCATGAAGGTATCAAAGGTGTCGGTCTCGCGCGTTGCGGCCTTGCCGCACTGTGGGCAGGTCGTCTGGTAAAACTCCGGCATGTTCTGGATGGGCGACTGCACGCCCTCGAATGACACGTCTTCGGGCAATACCACGGGTAAATCCTGCTCTGGCACTGGCAGGGATCCGCAAACTTCACAATT
Organism: Gammaproteobacteria bacterium; assembly: GCA_026193125.1. Lineage (GTDB taxonomy): Bacteria > Pseudomonadota > Gammaproteobacteria > Steroidobacterales > BM003 > CAKZML01. The sequence continues at coordinate 5,273 of JAPHSC010000033.1, read as the reverse complement.
AATCACCGGGATCGGCGTTCCCCAGTAGCGCTGGCGCGAAACACCCCAGTCACGCAGCCGGTAATTGACCTGGCGATGGCCAAGACCCCGTGATTCGAAATCGTCGGCGATGGCGTCAAAGGCTTGTTGGAAATCCAGTCCATCATGAATCCCGGAATTCACCAGCACGCCTTTTTCAATGTAGGCAGCCTGGCCCAGGTCGATGTCGCCGCCGTCGGCGGGGGCAATCACCTGGCGAATAGGCAGGCCATACCTGGTCGCGAACTCCCAGTCTCTCTGGTCATGACCGGGCACCGACATAACCGCCCCCGTGCCGTAGGTCATCAACACGAAGTTGGCGACCCATACCGGCACTTCCTCGCCATTGACCGGGTTGCGCGCGGTGATACCCAGCGCCATACCCCTTTTTTCCATGGTTTCCATATCCGCCTCGGCCGTCTTCATGTTGCGGCACTCGGCGATGAAGGCGGCCAGCCCGGCATTATTCGCGGCGGCGGCCTGGGCCAGGGGATGCTCGGCAGCCACAGCCATATAGGTCACGCCGTGCAGGGTATCCGGGCGCGTGGTGAATACGGACAGCGACTCGTGCCCTTTGACCTCGAAGTTGATGACCAGCCCTTCCGAACGACCGATCCAGTTGCGCTGCATGGTGCGCACCGCTTCCGGCCAGCCATCCAGCTTGTCCAGGCCCTCAAGCAGCTCATCGGCGTAATCGGTAATCCTCATAAACCACTGCGGAATCTCGCGCCGTTCAACCAGGGCACCCGAGCGCCAGCCACGACCATCGATGACTTGCTCATTTGCGAGCACTGTCTGATCCACCGGATCCCAGTTGACCACCGAGGCCTTGCGATAGACCATTCCCTTTTTAAGCAAGCGCGTGAACAGCAATTGCTCCCAGCGGTAATATTCGGGGCGACAGGTGGCCAACTCGCGGCTCCAGTCGTACCCCAGACCCAGTCTCTTGAACTGGTTGCGCATGTGGCTGATGTTGTCGTAAGTCCAGCGGGCGGGCGGCACCTTGTTCTTGATCGCGGCATTCTCCGCCGGCAATCCAAACGCATCCCAACCCATAGGATGCAGAACATTCTTGCCCAGCATGCGCTGGTAGCGGGCGATCAGATCCCCGATCGCGTAATTGCGCACATGACCCATGTGAGCGCGACCACTGGGATAGGGAAACATCACCAGGCAGTAGTATTTCTCCCTGGAAGGATCTTCCCTGGCGACGAAACACCCGTTCTCCTCCCAGTAGGCCTGGGCATCCGGTTCGATAATTTCAGGTTGGTAAATGGGGTCCATAACAACAGCTGACTCAAGCGGTTCCGTGAAACGGCAAAGGATACCGGATTTTGCCGCGATCAGCCTGTATTCGGTGTGACCGCCGGGCGTGATGGATGCCGCCGCTTCTTGCCCAGCAGCGCGCCTGCCAGCATGGCAATCAAGGCCAGGGCCATCACCGGAGCGTTGCCAGCCAGAATATAGGGCGTGGCGCCCGTGAAAAGCTGAACCTTTGACCTGAGTGCGGCCACCTTGAACTGGGGCGACCGGGCCATCACCTGACCGTTGTTGTCTACCACGGCCGAAACACCGGTGTTGGTGCTGCGTATAAGAAAGCGACCCGATTCCAGGGCGCGCATTCTGGCCATTTGCAAGTGCTGGTGCGGAGCCACGGAATCTCCGAACCAGGCATCATTACTGATATTCACCAGAAGATTTGCCTCGGGAAGAAAGCTTCTTTGTTCCGCACCGAAAGCATCCTCGTAACAGATGCTCGGGGCTATGCGGAACCGCCCGGCCAGCAACACCGCCTGGTCAAACGGGCCAGGTTCAATATCCGAGTAAGGCAGGCTCAGGAGGCGCAGCCAGTTGCGCACAAAGCCCGGTACCGGGAAGAATTCCCCGAAAGGCACCAGGTGACGCTTGTCATAGAACCCGGGTTCCTCGCCCAGGGCCAGCAGCGAATTGCGTACAGTCCAGTCCTGCGGTTCAAGACGCAGCACCCCGAGAACCAGCGCACCACCCGATTCCTGCACACGGGTCCACACTTCCGACAGATACTCGCGCTCCTCCGACACCAGGTTGGGCAACGCCGCCTCGGGCCAAACGATCAGTTCGCTGTCCAGGTTCTGCAGAGTCAATTCGCGATACAGATCCAGCGTAGGCTGGCGTTGTTCCGGCAGCCACTTCATATCCTGGGCTACATTTCCCTGGGCAACCATAACCAGGGCAGGGTCACCTTCAGGCGCTGTCCAGGGCACGCTGCGCAACAGGCCGCCACCCAGCCATACGACCAGGGCGACCAGCAGTCCCAGCCAGCGCTGCTTCCTGCCTTCCCCGAGCAGGCTCAGCAGGATGCCACCGGCCACCAGGGCTACGGCCCAGCTGACGCCATACACGCCGGCCAGGGGGGCAAAACCGGCCAGGGGACTGTCCAACTGGCTGTAGCCCAGACTCAGCCAGGGAAAACCGGTGGCAACCCAACCACGCAACCATTCCACGGTGACCCAGGCAGCGGGCCAAGCCAATAGCAACCGCGTCACTGCCGAGCCGTTTAGCCAGCGGGCGCACATCCAGGCCAGCAGCGCATACCAGGCTGCCATGAAGGCGATCAGGCCGAACATTACCGGCAAGGCGACCAACAACGGTGCCTTGCCAAAGTGGTGCACGCTGATATACAGCCAGTAGGTGCCGGCCAGGAAAGCGGCAAATCCAAAGGCGAAACCACAACGCGCCGCCAATCCGGGCCGCTGGGCATCAATCAGCAGAAAAAACAGCGCCGTGCTCGCCAGCGCAAGCGGATAAGCGGACAGCGGCGCAAAAGACAGCGGCAACATTGCGCCAGCCAGGGCCGACAGTGCTACGCGCCAATGCTTCCAGCTGGCCAACATGCGCCCCGCATTTTGCGCACTCGGGAATCTCAGACGGATTCTCCAGCGGGCGCAGGCCTATCCTCAGGCAGCGTGACCTGCACCGAATCGACCCGGCGACGATCAGTGCGCGTTACTCGAAACTCGATGTCGTCAAGTCGCAGCACTTCGCCCCGGCGTGGCAGGCGGCCCAACTTATGCATAATCATTCCCGCCACGGTATCAAATTCCTCATCATCAAAATTTGAACCGAAATATTCATTGAAATCCCAAACCTTGGTAAATCCCTTTACGAGGAAGCTGCGGGGTCCTTCGCGTACAATTTCACGATCCTCCTCAATGTCGTGCTCATCGCCAATCTCGCCGACGATTTCTTCCAGCACGTCCTCGATGGTCAGCAACCCGGACACGCCACCGTACTCGTCAACCACGATGGCCATATGGTTATGGCTAACCCGAAAATCTCTAAGCATGGCATTCAGACGCTTGCTTTCCGGAATAAACACGGCGGGGCGCAGACACTCCTTGATATCGAACCGCGACTCCTTGTTTTCGGAGAAAAATCGCAATAAGTCCTTGGCCAGCAGGACACCGATAACTTCATCACGATCATCGCCAATAACGGGGAAACGCGAGTGCCCGGAGGCGTTTATCACTTCCAGCATTTTTTGTGGCTCATCGCCCCGCTCGAGCACGACCATTTGTGAACGCGGAATCATGATATCGCGGACCTGCGACTCGGAGACCTCAAGCACGCCACGGATCATGGCCAGTTCCTGCACATCCAGTATCCTGGACTCACCAAGTTCGGCAAGAACAAGGGTCAATTCCTCACGATCCCGGGGAAGACTGCCTAGACGCCTTGCCATTCGGCGCCACCAGCCTGGTTTCCCGAGACCGTTGCTACTTGGAGGTTGATCGTCCGACATGTGCTTATCTCCTGAGAAGGTTCGTATCCGGCACTTTCGCTAGTCTGCCGGCGTATAGGGATCGGCAAAACCCAGGCCTGCAAGGATGGTACGTTCCCTGGCCTCCATGAGTTCCGCCTGGGTATTTTCTGTGTGGTCATAACCAAGCAAGTGCAGTACACCATGTACCACGAGGTGCGCCCAATGGGCGTCCAGGCTCTTGCCCTGCCCGGCCGCCTCCGCCGCCACCACAGAGGCACAGATGACAATATCCCCGAGCAGGGGTAATTCGACATACGCCGGTATTTCAGCCGGAAACGACAGTACGTTGGTCGGATAATCCTTGCCCCGGTACTCCAGGTTCAGGGCCTTGCCTTCTTCGGCACCCACCACGCGTATGCTCAACTCCGACTGCTCCCGTTCACCCGCCAGTGCCGCACAGGCCCAGCCGGCAATAATTTCCGGCTTGGGAATGCCCTGGGCATCATCACAGGCCAATTGAATATCGAGTTCAAGTCCCGCACAACTGGCATGACGGGTCTCAGTCATCCCGGTGTCGCTCATAGGCCTCGACGATGCGCTGCACCAGCGCGTGACGCACCACGTCGCGGGCAGTGAAAAAGGTAAAGCCCACGCCTTCGACGTCCTTGAGAACATCCAGCGCGTGACGCAGACCGGAAGTCTGGCTGCGCGGCAGATCAGTCTGGGTAATATCGCCGGTAACCACCGCATGCGAGCCGAAACCGATACGAGTCAGAAACATTTTCATCTGCTCGATGGATGAATTCTGGGCTTCATCGAGAATGACAAACGACTCATTCAGAGTGCGCCCGCGCATGAATGCCAGGGGCGCGATCTCGATCACATGTGCCTCTACCAGCCGGGCAACCCGGTCGAACCCAAGCATCTCGTAAAGCGCGTCGTACATGGGCCGAAGATAGGGATCGATTTTCTGCGCCAGGTCTCCGGGCAGGAAACCCAGGCGCTCGCCGGCTTCCACCGCCGGCCGCACCAGGACAATGCGACGCACTCTCTCGCTTTCCAGCGCTTCCACCGCGGCAGCTACCGCCAGGTAAGTCTTGCCGGTTCCGGCGGGACCGACGCCAAAAGTGAGGTCCTGCTCCCGCATCTGGCTGACATAGAGATGCTGGTTCTTGCCCCGCACCCGAATTGCCCGCTTGCGGGTCTTTACCAACAGTTCGGCCTCAGCCTGCTTCTCGTCTGCCACCGGTTCCATACCGGCCTCCTGTATCGCCATATGCACGCGCTCCGCATTCAAGGTTTCCCTGGCCGCGAGCGCATACAAACGGGTAAGTACCCGGCGTGCCGCAACCACGGCCACAGGCTCACCCGAGAGTCTGAAGTGATTACCGTGATTATTGATGCTGACACGCAGACGCTTCTCCAGCAGCCTGATGTTTTCATCGAACTGCCCGCACAACTGGGCCAGACGGGCATTGTCCGCAGGCTCCAGAATCAGTTCGGAAGAATCTAT
>JAPHSC010000175.1 GCA_026193125.1 Gammaproteobacteria bacterium | reverse complement strand
CGCCTTGAGGACGGCGACACATTTGTCGGCCCCTACGAAAGCCTATGAACAAGCCAATCCCGCCCGGAAGCCATCATCAGGGTAGTCACGACAGCTATGAGGACAGATGTCCTGGGTGCCTGTTCTGTGAAATTCCGTCACACCGCATCATCGACTCCAATCCACTCGCTTATGCAATCAGGGATATGTATCCAGTGACAGAACTGCACACACTGGTAATACTGCGTCGACATACGGCGAGCTATTTTAATCTGGACCAAGCGGAGATAAACGCAGTCACAGAACTTCTAAAGAGGATCCAGTTCTCCATCAGGGAGCAGGATGCTTCAGTAGATGCTTTTAACATTGGCATTAATGACGGAGAGGCTTCGGGCCAGACCATCCCCCATTGCCATATTCACCTAATCCCGCGCAGGAAGGGGGACGTGCGCGAGCCGCGAGGCGGCGTAAGGCACACCATCCCCGGAAGGGGCAATTACTGAGATCGTCATAGCTTGGAGCACAAGAAGACCCTGCTCTTCGCCGCAACAGAATAAGTCGTCAGAACACTCAGTCGTGTTGATAGTTTGGGGTAATAGCGAACCCGGTCATTGAGCTAGTATCGGTGTTCAAGAATAATGAAATCGGCGCTGCCGCTCCGTGGGACTGGAAAACAAGCAAGGAAAAATCTCACATGCTGGAACAGGAAGACGTACCCGACCTGGTGCTTGATCTGGAACAACGCATCGACATGATGCAGAACATGGGCGATGAGGAACTGGGTAGCTTCAACCGCCTGGACTGGATTCTCCTCGTGGTCTTTGCGGTTATCATTCCGGTGATTGCCATGGAACTGGCCCGATGAGCAAAAAGGCCGCCGGACACGAAGAGTTTCATGGTGACCTGCTGAGCACCTACGGGCGCGAGCCCATGTTACCCAGTGAACGCGAGTACAAATTCTGGGGCGCGCATGGCACCTGCTTTGCCTATTCCATCGCCACCTGGTGCTTTCTCACCGGAGGCATCGTGGCCAACTACGTGGGTGCCGTCCAGGGCATAGTTTGTCTGGTAGCCGGCAACCTTATTGGTACCCTGATGGTCAGCGCCTCCTTGTCGGCGGGTTGTCATCGTTATGGCCTTGAGCAGATTGATTTCTGTAAACCGGCATTTGGTCAGAACGGCGCTCGTATCGTGCTGATTTTCTACCTGATCAATATGCTCGGATGGTCCGGGCTGATTCTCGTGATGTTCGGCCATGGCATCGTGAACATAGCCAATGCCATGGGTTATCAATCGCCCCAGTGGCTGGCGGGAGCAGGCGTGGCGCTGGGCATCTGGATTACCTACATCATCACTACCCGCGGCGTGCACCTGCTCAGCACGTTCAACAACATCATTACCCCGGGCTTGATTGTCGTTGTGTGCTTCATGTTTTACATGCTGGTCTCCGCGCACGGCTGGGATGAAATCGTTGCGGCGCAGCCCCTGGATCCGCTACCCACGCCCTGGCTAAACTACGCCGTGGCGGTTGAAATGGGCATCTCCTCGGGCATCTCCTGGTGGGGCGGAATCGGGTTCCTGGCCCGCAATACGAAGACGCGTCGCAACGCGATCTACCCGGAAGTGATTCATTTTGGGCTGGTAAATGGTGCAGTGTGTTCCATTGCCCTGGTTTCCGGGCTGGTAATTGGCACCGATGACCCGACTCAGTGGATGGTGCCACTGGGCGGCCTGTACATGGGGCTGCTGGCGCTGGTCTTTGTAGCCCTGGCGAATATTACCTCGACTTCTGTGTCTCTCTTCGCCAGCGGGCTGGCATTACGCCACCTGCCCGGTCTGCACAAGCGCGCATGGAAACTGATTATTGCCCTGACCTGCGTACCGCTTTTGTTTTTTGTCATTTGGCCGGGTGAGTTGTTTGACTTGGGCGGCACCTTCCTGGCCTACAACGGGACCATGCAGGCGCCGGTGGCAGGTATCTTGCTGGTGGACTATTTCTTTCTCAAAAAACAGTATATTCATCTACGCTCCATTTTCGAGGCCTCTCCCAGCGGGCGCTATTACTACACCAAGGGTTTTAACTTCCTGGCGCTAGGGGGGATCATCATTGGGCAATTGGCGTATTTCTGGCTGTATGACCCGTTCACTGATGAAGCGCACGAATTGTTTCGTTTTCTTCCCGCGACCGTTGCGGCTTTTACCCTGCCGGCACTGGTTTATTGGGCTGGAATGAAGTTCTGGCTGGAGGAGCGGTACGGAGCCAGGTTGGGTCGCACGGACGTGTCGCCGGACCGGTTGATCCAGCCAAATATCTGAGAACGCCTGCCCCTGGCCGAGGTGGTCCCTGCGCGCCGGGTGTACCAAGCCCGGTCTGCTGGCTTGCCGTCGACTCCGAGCCAGTGACCAGCGAACATCTCGATTAATGATTCGAGACTGAAAGCCAGACCACGCCATGCGTTTCCCTTTTGCTTCGTACCGCCTTATGGTAGCCGCTGTGGAGATTTGACGAGGAACGAGTATGAAGAATAGAAAGTGGCTCTGTCCGAAATGCGAGCACCTCGAATTTAACGTCGGCGAGATCAGGGTGGCCGGTGGCTTCTGGTCGAAAATATTTGATATCCAGGCTTCCCGATACAGCGCGCTTACCTGCGGCCGATGCAGTTACACTGAGTTCTACAAGACCAAGAGCTCTGCACTGGGCAGCGTGTTTGACTTTATGACCTGATTAAGGCTGGGCATATTAAATGGTCCGCCGGTGTTTTTTGCTGATCTGCGGCCCCAGACCAGGATCCGGCGACGGACAGCGATCCAAGGCAAGAAGCGCGCAGTCGCGACGCCTCTGTTTCTGGCAATCCACCGGGATCATGGGCGGCTATATTCCAACAATTGCCAATTCAAAAATTGCCTGACAGGCAGCGAGGAGGAATGAATGAGATCAGTTGCGGCTATTTGTCTCTTGGCCTGTCTCAACATCGGCAGCGCTTTTGCTCTTGACACGAGTGTCAAAGAAATCGACCGCGATGTCTGGTCTGTTATCAGCCAGACAGTCGAAGATGGAGATATCAGGGGAATGGCCGCAGTTTACCATTCAGACGCGGTATTGGTTGGAGCTAGTGGGACGGTTCCTATAGCCGAGCAGTTGCTGAAGTGGGGGCAGGATATGGAGGCCCAGAAGCAGCTTGGCAACACGGCGAGCGTGGCGTTTCGATTTTCCAGCCGCCATGACGATAGGGTGACCGCCTTTGAGGCCGGGATATTTCGCTACACCGTGG